>DAOWBJ010000235.1 GCA_030634125.1 Victivallales bacterium | reverse complement strand
TCAAAAAAGTAAGAGCCGAAAAAATCGACTCATAAAGACTTATTCTTGTAATTGACTCAACCTTTAAAAATTCTCTCTCGAATCTTAAAACAGAGCGGTTTAGATTTAGAATTTGACGCTGACACCAAGGGATCAACTATCCGTTTTTTTTGCTATTGTTATTATTCAGTTTCCACGTTGAATAATGCGTCGGCGTAGAATTTTGGATTGAACTCCTGCATGTCTTCCGGGCTTTCGCCCATGCCGACGAAAATAACTGGAAAGCCAAATTCCTGCTGCAATGCTACCGCCATACCGCCTTTGCCGGTGCCGTCTAATTTGGTCAGAACCAGACCGCTTACATTAGCGACTTTTGAAAATTCGCGGGCCTGATTGATGGCATTTGAGCCTTGACTTGAATCAATGGTCAACCACACTTCATGCGGGGCTTCGGGATAAATTTTATTTATTGTGCGGTGGATTTTAGATAATTCAGCCATTAAACCTTTGCTGGTATGCTGGCGTCCGGCGGTGTCTATCAATAAAATGTCCGCGTTTCGAGCCTGCGCTGATTTTACCGCGTCAAAAGCTACGCTTGAAGGATCCGCGCCGTGAATCGCTGAAACAACATGAGTTCCGGTGCGGTCTCCCCAGAGTTTGAGTTGTTCCACTGCCGCCGCCCGGAAAGTATCACATGCCGCGAGCATTACTTTTTTGCCTTCTTTCTGCCAAAGTGACGCCAATTTCCCGATGCTGGTGGTTTTGCCGCTGCCGTTGACTCCGACAAATAAAATTACTGTCGGCTGCCCTTTCGGAGCATAATTTATTTCACGTTGATTCCGGCTTAAAATTTTGCAGACATCTTCCGCGCTGACTTTATCTATGTCCTCGGAAGTCGCTATGCTGCCTTGTTCATAACGGTCGCGGATGTCCGCGACAATGCGTAAACTTGCCGCGACACCGAAGTCTGAAGAAATTAACAAATTTTCCAAATTATCAAATTGTTCATCAGTCCAACGATTATTATCCGCAAATACGCCGGAAATACCGCGTGTTACCGAGGTAGTAGTTTTGCGTAAGCCTTTTTTGAATCTTGAAAAAAGAGATTTCATAATTTATCGACCGCCTCTCTCGCCGGACGATCTAAAGAATCTTTGATACCGTTAAGCACGCCGTTGATGAAATTGCCGGCTTTTTCCCCGCTGTAGTCTCTTGCTATTTCAACAGCTTCGTTAATGCTGACAACCGGCGGGACTTCGCCCACGAAAAGCATTTCATAAGTTGCTACACGCAAAATATTGCGGTCAACTAAAGCCATCCTGTCCAAATCCCACTTCTTCGCGTTTTCATTAACTACCGCGTCAATATCGCCAATTTTTTCAAAGATACCTTTAAGTAATTCCCGGGCGTATTCTCTGCCTTTGCGGGCAAAACGATTTTCTTTTAAATCATGCTCCAAACTGGCTTGTTCAAAAAATTCTTCCCAGGCGTGCTCTAAATCAGTTTCTTCTGAAAAGCCGTGCTGGAACAGAAATTGCATTGCCAATTCCCGTCCCAGGCGTTTTGCGTGCATACGCACTGTGTTTTTCTCAGCCTTTGCTGTCATTTCCACTAAAATCCCTACTTTATATTTTTTACTAAATTTGCCATTTCTATTGCCGCCAAAGCCGCGTCCGCGCCTTTGTTTCCGGCTTTAGTGCCGCTGCGTTCGATAGCCTGCTCGATAGTGTTGGCGGTAACCAGGCCGTAACCAACCGGAACTCCTGAATCCATGCTCAACTGAGCCAGAGCTTTTGATACTTCCGCGTTAATGTAATCAGCATGCGGAGTCGCGCCTTGAATGACTACTCCCAAAGCTACTACCGCGTCAAAACGGCTTGTGTCCATCAGTTTTTTTACCGCGAAAGGTAATTCATAAGCTCCTGGAACCCATGCGACCTCGATATCTGAAGCTTTGCCGCCATGCCTGACTACAGTATCAACTGCTCCTCCGAGAAGCTTGCTGACAAAAAACTCATTAAAACGTGAACATACAATCCCTATTTTCAGACCGTCAGCTCCTAAAGAACCTTCGAAAACTTTTTTAACATCCTTATTCATAGTTACAACTCCTTATTTAAACATTGTTATAGTTTAATACCTTTTCAACAAAACACAAATTAAAACATGTGTTCCATTCTTTCTTTCTTGGTTTTTAAATAATATTCATTATGTTCCTGCGGTTTAATGACCAGAGGGACACGTTCCGCGATTTTTAATTTATACCCTGAAAACCCAACGAGTTTACGAGGGTTATTCGTCAACAGACGAACAGATTTTATACCGAGGTCAATGAGCATTTGAACGCCGATTCCGTACTCCCGTAAATCCGACGCGAAACCAAGCTTTTCATTGGCCTCAACCGTATCACAGCCTTCGTCCTGCAGTTTATAGGCATGGATCTTGTTAAACAAACCAATGCCGCGTCCCTCCTGGCGCAGATAAATAATTACCCCTGATCCATTCTCAACTATCTGCCGCATCGCACTGTGAAGCTGGTCGCCGCAGTCGCAGCGCATACTGCCGAAAACATCCCCGGTCAAACATTCGCTGTGAACCCTGACCAGCACGTTTTCTTTATCTTTAATATCGCCGTAGACTAAAGCTATATGTTCAAGCTTATCGACACGGGATTTGTAGGCTATAACATTGAAATCGCCGAACATGGTAGGAAGTTTTGCTTTTTGTCCGCGCGTAATAAGTACTTCGCTGCGGCGGCGGTAAGCAACCAGCTCCGCGACTGAACACCATTTTAAATTATGCTGTTTGCGGAATTTATCCAATTCAGGAACTCTCGCCATCGTACCGTCTTCATTCATTATTTCACAAATGACTCCAGCCGGAGCAAAACCAGCCATCCGCGCCAGGTCAACCGCCGCTTCAGTATGTCCGGTACGGCGCAGAACTCCGCCCGCCCGGGCAAGCAGTGGGAACAGATGCCCGGGAGAAATAAAATCATCTCCTTTTGCGCTCGGATCAATCAAAGCAGCTACTGTTCTGGCACGGTCAAAAGCCGAGATTCCAGTAGTCGTTCCCTCTATAACATCAACGCTTTGCGTAAAAGCCGTCCCGAATTCATCTTTATCGGAAGCCATGTTGCTCAAATTTAAACGCGAAGTTATTTCTTCACTTAAAGGAACACAGATTAAGCCTTTGGCGTGAGTCGCCATAAAGTTAATTACTTCCGGCGTAGCTTTCGCCGCCGCCACAATCAAGTCGCCTTCATTCTCACGATTTTCATCGTCAGTCACCAGAACCATTTCACCGCGTTTTACAGCGGCGATGACTTCTTCAACTGAATCAAATTTTACTGTCATTGTTTTTACCTCGTTTTAAAAAAAATAAAAAAAGCCCTGAAAATATTTATTCTCAGGGCAAAAATACAATTCAAATGACCTTTAAAGCATCATTTGAAATCTTCTCACATCCAGACTTTACTGTCGGTCATGGAATTGCGCCATGTCAATCCTAAGCGGTCAAGCTTATTTTTTATAAGTTTAATGGCGTCTACTTAAACTCAAAATAGTATCTATCTTGTTATAAATATTTATGACCCAAAACCTATAAGGATTCGCGGACTTTTACCGCCGGTGGGGAATTTCACCCCGCCCCGAAGATTTTCTTATTTAATTTTATTAGATTATTATGTTCTCTGTTTTTCCGCAGAAAACATGCGCTTTAGGCAGAAAGAACGGTAATTCGATTGTGTCGCCAACTTTAAAGCGGCGTTGTGCTTCAACACGCGCGATAAATGAATGGACACCAGTATTT
>DAOWBJ010000258.1 GCA_030634125.1 Victivallales bacterium | reverse complement strand
CCAAAGTTATAATATTATCAATATCATCGGTGCATTTGATTTTGCTGGTGGCGTGCGGTTCCAGGCACATCAAAGCATCGTCCTGATCCATGCCTGAACCATTGTCGGTAACCGCTATCAATTTCCGTCCGGCCTTTTCCACTTCAACAACAATAGAAGCCGCGCCTGAATCAATAGAATTTTCGACAAGTTCTTTAACTACGGAAGCCGGACGTTCAATAACTTCCCCAGCCGCGATGCGGTTGCTGATGTTTTCAGATAATACACGTATTTTACTCATTTCACACTTTCGTTTTTCTGTTTTAGTGATAATTCTTTATAAGCTTTTTTCAAAATGTCGTTAAATTCTTTTTCATTTCGAATACTGTCAAGAGCCGGATGATTGGCTACGGTAATTATTCTTGTCCCCAAAAGCTTGGAAGCCTTTTCAAATGAAGCAAGCGATTCCTTCTTTTTTCCCTGCTGCGAATATGCTCCCGCCAGATTTAGAGCAATCAGTCCTGATTCCGGGTCAAGTCCCTGCGCCGCCTGAAACTGCAAAGCTGCCCGGGAATATTTTTTTTGTTTCAGCAAAACTTGACCGAGATTATTGTAGGCGCTGGCTGATTTTTTGTTAAGTTTTACCTGCTTGGTGAAAATCATTTCAGCTTCTTTGTATTCGTGCTCCAGGTAATATATTTTACCAAGCAGCGAGAGCGCTTCAGCGTTTTCTGGTTGAAATACAAGCACAGTTTTTACTTTTTCTTCAGCGGCTTCCAGTTTTCCTTTATCAAGTTCAGAATAAGCCTGAAGCAACAAATTCAAGACTTTTTTCTCATCCATTATATGCTGCTGGCGCCTGCGTAATTCCGGCTTCTTTACTGTTTCTATACTGCTTAAATAAATAGCTTTTGGTTTGCTGGTTTTAGGAGATGTTACCGGATTCCGCATTTCCGGTCGGGTGTTAACTATGATTGAGGTCAACAAAACAATACCAAACAGAAACGCAATCAAAGGTACTAATGATTTTTTCATAACAAATAATGCTCCAATAGATTACAATTTATACCAGCAGCGACAATAATGTTCTTCTCCAAGCTTTTCCCAGGGCGGTATTTTATTCTTGCAAATTTCCTGTTTTTCAGCGGGGAGAGAATCGCAATGTTCACATCTTCCATAAAAACGACAGCCTTCGGGATAGTTGTCGGGACTTGGCACATTGCCCGGAATTGTCTGCAAATCCTGCCCTTCATTACCCGGTTTCGGCACCGCGTTAAGTAAAGCTTGAGTATATGGGTGCCGGGCCTTTGAAAATAATTGTTTTCCGGTAGCGGCTTCAACCGTATGCCCGGCATACATAACGACTACCCGGTCAGCCATTTGCGAGACAATCCCCAGATTATGGGTAACCAGCAGAATCGTCATCGAACGGCTATCTCTAATCCCGCTTAAAAGTTCAAGGATCTGGGCTTGAATAGTAACATCAAGCGCGGTTGTCGGCTCATCCGCGATCAACAGCTCCGGCTTACAGGCAAGAGCCATAGCGATCATTACCCGCTGCTGCATACCACCGCTTAACTCGTGAGGATAGGATTTTATTCTGCTTTCCGGCGCCGGAATACCGACCCGGCGTAATTGTTCTATAATCTCGTTTTTTACATCAGTAACTTCCGGGCGGTGCAGCATAACAGCCTCGGCAATCTGATCCCCGATCCGGTAAACAGGATTCAAGGTTACAGATGGTTCCTGAAAAATATAAGCAATACCGCCGCCGCGGATTTTGCGCAGTTGACGCTTGGATATTGTCAAAGGATTACAAATCTGATCTCGATGTCTAAATTTAATAGAAGCACAAGTATAACGCGCGGGAGGCGTCGGCAAAAGTTTTGTCAAAGCCATGCAGGTAACACTTTTACCGCAGCCGCTCTCACCAACGAGCGCCATTATCTCTCCGCGTTTCAGCCCAAAAGACACATTGCTGACAACAGAAGTCCAACTGTCGGCATTTTTAAAATCAATTGATAAATCTTCTACTTCCAACAATTTCATTTTATCTTTCATCTATATAGTGTTTAAATAAAACCTTTATTTAATATAATGAGGCAATTGCAAAAGTCCAGCACAAACAGGATTTTACTGTTTTGTGCTCAATTTAGACAGCGGCTCCGAATGTATTCCATTCTTTATTACTGAAAAATTAATTAATTTATTGGACAATTATGATTTGCGAGCTATGTTAAATGCTCTGGGATTCCGCGCAACAGAATCTCGGAACGTCGTTTTACGCAGAAAATAAGTCATTTTTAGGAGAATGAACACAATGGCAGAAGTAACGTTAAGAGATTTAGCAAAAGTTTATCCGGGGAATGTAAAAGCTGTAAAAAATATTGACCTTTCAATAAAAGATCGTGAATTTATGGTTCTGGTAGGACCGTCAGGCTGCGGAAAATCTACAACTTTACGCATGATTGCCGGTTTGGAAGAAATTACAGAAGGTAATGTTTCTATTGGCGAACGTATCGTCAATGATGTTCCTCCAAAAGACCGTGATATCGCTATGGTGTTCCAGAACTACGCACTATATCCTCACATGACTGTTTATGACAACATGGCTTTCGGATTGAAATTACGTAAGTTCAAAAAAGCTGATATCCGCAAACGCGTTATGGATGCGGCCAGTATTCTGGGAATTGAAGAATTTCTCGAACGCCGTCCGAAACAACTTTCAGGGGGACAGCGTCAACGTGTCGCGGTAGGCCGCGCGATCGTTCGTAAACCTGAAGCTTTCCTGTTTGATGAGCCTCTCTCAAACCTTGACGCGAAAATGCGTGTTCAAATGCGTGCTGAAATCAGCAAACTGCATACACAGCTCGAAACAACAATGATCTACGTTACACATGACCAGACTGAAGCGATGACTATGGGCGACCGTATTTGTGTAATGAAAGATGGTTATATTCAGCAAGTCGCTGACCCTATCACTCTTTATGACAGTCCCGTCAACTTGTTTGTTGCTGGTTTTATCGGAACTCCTCCAATGAACTTTTTCAACGGTCTTATCGTGACAAAAGATGATGGTTTGTATTTCAAAGAAGAAACTTTTGAAATTAAAGTCCTGGATGAGTGGAAAGAAAGATTAACTCCTTTCGTTGATCAAAAGGTTACATTCGGTATTCGTCCTGAGGACATCTGCTGGGCTAAAGCCGGCGACGATCAGTTCCCGAAAGTAAAAGCTGAAATCGAAGTTATCGAGCCAATGGGTTCTGAAACTTATCTTTATGTAAATACTGGTGTCCATTCATTTATCGCGCGTGTTGAAGCACAACGCCGCTTTAAAGTTGGTGACTCAATCGAAATACCGTTCTTTCTGCCGAAAGCTCATATTTTCTGCAGAGAAACAGAGGACATAATCGTATAATAATATAATTAAATAAGTAAATCTTCGGGGCGGGGTGAAATTCCCCACCGGCGGTAAT
>DAOWBJ010000158.1 GCA_030634125.1 Victivallales bacterium | reverse complement strand
TGCCGCGGCAAAAGTTTTAGCGGGAATGAAATTTGCCAGCGCGACCGCTATTAACGGAACCTTGAAGCCCATAGATGATAGCGAGGGGATAGCCCCAGCGATTTTTCAGGGAACGATAGATTCCTGGGGCGACATAGCCAGAATGAAATTCAACCGCCGTATGTGCGGAATAGAGCACCGCAAACAATTCCAAACCAATCGTTCAATAAAAAGCCAGAAATCAGAATTAATTGCCTTGCGGGAACAAATCACAAACAGTCTAGTTCCTGCAAATATTTTCCAGCAGGCGATCATTAGCTTAAACGATAAAATCTTCATCCGCCGCAATCAGGAAACGCATTGGAAAAATGCCAGAATCCCCTTGACAATAATCGACGAACCCCATTATTTCTTTCCGGAATTAAAAAGCTGGAAAGAAATGTTAAAGTAGTCGGAGGTGCAGCCTGCACCCCGACCATTTGAGATTTTGACAGTTCAAAAGCTTATATCCAAATAAAAGTCTTTCTGTGCCGGAGCAAGGCTGCTCCCGGCACTACATTATCTCTTCTTTTTTCGCTATCAGGCTGTAGATGACGGCGAATAGTACTGCTAATCCGGCGAATAATAATGGTGTTGAAAAACCTGTGATCTTCATTTTTTGACTGGACTTGAATTTTATTTCCAGAGGAGCGTCTTTTCTGATTTCCAATGCCCGTTCAAAAGTTATTTTTTTGCCTTTCCACGGGATGAAAATATCGAAGAGGCGCGGTGTTGACGCCGCGGCCTGCTGCTGCATGAAGATCTTGTCGGAAATAGATTGCAGATTCTTTAATTCCTCATCACCCATCTGCTGGCGCAGGGCCTGCATGTTCTTAGGAAGAATTTTTGTTTGTGCTTCTGAAACACTGCTGCTTTGCGCGATTGTACTGCGGCGTTGTGATAAATTATAAACATTCTGCATACGGCTGTTTATGAGCTGCTGACCCTGAATATCACTTTGAAGGGCTTTGTTGCCGGTAAAGGAGTTGGCTGTATTCAATGTTTCAAAAGCCTTTTTGTTTTTACCTTTCCTTATATAACTGCGTCCCAAAGAAAATAGTTTTTGAGCTTTGCCGGCTTCGGATTTGACACGTTCTTTAATGACCGCGTCATAATCGCTGATGGAGCTGATCGCCAATGCTGACAATAATTCATCGCGGTACTTCAGCGTGCCGTCAAATGATGAATACTCACGGTCTTCCGGCAAATACACTTCCCACTTTATATCTTTGAGCGGTAATCCGAATAAAGGCCCTTTGTAATCCTGATTTCGAGGCGTCCATTTAGCGTTGCTGACGATGGAATAAATAAATTGAACATTCTGCCTGCAGGAGCCTGTGGAAGTATCCTGTTTCAATGGAATCAATGACAAGTCGCCGTTTTTGACCGCTTCGACCGGGGCGGAATCAACGAACGCCGCCCATAAGGTACAGCCTTCCGGCAGACGTATCGGGAGGAATGTTTCGTTATTATTATTGACGGAGAGAGTTGCTTTTGACAAGACCTGACCGGATTTGGCGATCAGGGATTTTATAGCTACGGACTCGACAGTCGCTTTTAAAGTCGAAGCGTTTTTGTGACGGATTATTTCTATTTGCGCGTTGCAGTCTTTGCCTACTGAACGGAAACACAATATTGCGTTTGATAGTTTCCTGGCACCAAACACGGCAGGTACATTGCGGGAATTAAAATTACTTAATTCACCTTTTTTTGCCATCGTTTTGAGTTGCAGTGAATCCTCGGCGAACAACGCTATATAGCCGGTTTGAATGCCGCTGTCGGGGGAGATGAAAGGCAATATGGCTAAAGTTTTATCTTTATTTAATTTCAACTGACAGCGGACTTTCAGGCGGTAACTGCGTTCAACTTTGCGGTTTAATTCTATTACCCAGGTGTTGTCTTTGAGTTTGCCTGCTGAACGTATGTAGCGGCCGGAAAATTCCGGTGCGGCACAGTTTGGCGGCAGAGTGATTTTGAACCGCTTAACTCCCGCGTTTTCGATGGAGTAATTAAAGAATGTATTGCATTCGATATTGTGTGTTTTGATATTTACATTCTGTAAGGTTTTGACCTGAATCCATGGCGGCGTAACCGCGAAAGCTACTTGCAGGCTCCAGTCTGGACGAAGAATTTTGAAGTTTGAACCACTATTGGCAAAGCGCATTTTTGCGGTGGAAACAGTTATACCGCTGCGTTTGAGAATTGAGATTGTCGTGCCTTTTTCAACGTTTACGGTAAGGCTTCCGGTATGTTTATGAGCGTTGACTACGCGGATTGACGGAATTTCCGCCTTTTTATAATTTTCGGAAATCATTTTACTTAAGGAAATATTAAAGGTGTTTTTGCCGCTCAGGCGTTTTACGAAGTTTATAACTACTTTCGTATTGCCGTCAGCATTGATTTCGTCCCAATGCTGAATGGACGGACCGGTCAGACGGTTTATTTCAAAAGCTTTCGGGAGCTGGAGCTGGACGGAAAATATTCCGCCTTTGATAATATTCAGCATCAACTCGGAATTAAGCGTGATGCGCTCGTCTTCAAAGCTGACCTGACTTTTTTCAACGACTCTGAGTTCCGGTTTGACTTCCGTAACTTTCAAGGTCAGAACAGCGTCTGTGCCTGAATAGCGGAAAGTTTTTTTCAAAAACGCGCGCCCCAATTTGCCGGTGCTGAAAAAATCATTATTTATGGGTGTGAAATTCTTGTTGACAGACTCGGAAACTTTAACTTCCTGATTAACAAAGATTCCCAGTGAACCGTACTGCTTATTTGCTTTTACCAGCTTAAGCGGTGTGATGGAAATCGAACGCGGCAGTTTGCCGTTGGGTATCTGGCTGTTTATTGTGATGGTACAGCTGTCGCTTTGAGCTTTGCTGAAAAACACCTTCAATGTTTTCTTTTTACGGTCAAAACGCCATGCTTCAAGGTCTTTGGCAAGAACAGAAGTTACACGCATATTCGCGGGGATCGTTAAGTCCAGAACGTTCAGGCTGCCTTGCGGGATATTCAGGGAAACAGTGTTTTTAATTTCCGCTGAACCGCGTCCGACCTTTACATAACTGATAGTTTTAGCGAAGAAGGTGAGGGTGGCTCCATCAATTTTTTGAGCTTTCCCGGATATTTCAAAACGTGCCGTTGTGCCGGGCATAAAACAAGCTCTGAGTGTTTGGAAATCCTGATTCATTGTGATTGCGTTTAAAGCTTTTATTTTTGATTTGATATTGACAGATGTTACGAATGGGGATTTGTCGTTCAATTGAAAAGTATTACTGATACATTCCGGTACCTGCAGGGAAAAAGTTGATTTTCCATCCTGGTGTTTGATTGGAGCTTCAATATCAATGACAATATCATATTTACCCTTTTCTTTTATTTTCAGTACATACCTTCCATTTTCGCGGATAATTTCCCAGTCAGAGGATTTTTCACGAATAGCTGTAATAATGGCGGAAACGGCAAGTAATTGTATTTTCCCCGGTTTATTTGCTTTGATTTTATATGTATAGGTCATCTTGACCGCTTTTTTCAAAGGCGTCCCGGTACAGGACAGCGATTCTATCGTGATGCCGCTGGGTTTCTGTTGCTGAATTCTTATTTTTTTAGCCTGTGCAGGGGTGATGCAGAGTACAGTTAAGGCAATGATCGCGGCAAGTGCAGTTCGGAATTTCCGCCATGTGGCGAGCCATACTCCGATACTTAACATAAGTGGAATTGCGACAGCCAGAATAAAACCTCCGTAAATGCTTATTCTAAACCATTGCGAGGCGGCGAAAACAACTAGTGCGCAGGCAAGTCCGATGCAGAGAGCTTTGACTATTTTCTGTTTGATAAGTTTGCGGACAAAGAAAAGCGCGATGGCGGCGATCATGCCCAGCACCGCGTAAATTGTACTCCACACGCTTGCGGTTTCCATGTTTTTGACAACTAAATTAACAGTGAAGGCTTTGCCGTCGAGTCCCATAACCCTGCTGAAAGTCGCCTGGTTTACGATAAACGAATGAATTGGTTTTAGATTCCTGTAGGACATGGAATCCAGTACAATAGCGGATGCGGCAAATAAAACAAAAAGCGTTATTATAAATGCTATTCCCGCTGATATTTTTTTGTTTTCAGCACAATACCTGAAAAAGACACATCCAAGAATTGTAACAATGATCCAGCCGAAGATAAACGCGATTCCGCTTCTGGTCGCAGCGTAAAAACCAAGGCGTTCCATGATTCCGGCGAAACCGCCGCTGAAAGCTTCACGGCGTTTGACCGGGGCGGGACTTGAGCTTACAATCGCGCAATTGTCCGGCACAGTAACGAGCCATTCGCAGAATAATGATTTTATTTCAGTTTGAGGAGCGTCTAAACTTATTTCTGTTTTGTCGCTGATGTTGCTGAACTGCCGTGCGTAGGTAACTTTTATAGCGATAGGCATATTGATATTGCGGTGGCGCGGGAGCGGAATGAGCAGCCTGCCGTCGCTGATCGAAAGACGTTTGGGACGACCGTCCACACTGACTTTCCATAAATCGCTTTTAGCGGGCAGTTTGATGCTGAGAAATTGTCCTGTTGAGTTTTTGATACGGTATTGAGCAGTTGTAACCGAACCGCCGTTGCCGTCAAGGCGGGTCATCAGCTCGGTTCTGTCTATAACTGTTTGCGGCATTTTGCATTTCTGATAACGGGATATTGTAACATCCTGCCATTGGCTTTTGCCGGCTCCGCGATAAACTTTCAATAGTGGATTATTTATCATTTGCAGATATTCAGCCGGAAGTTCCGACTGGTCGATTTCCTGAACAGTCGGAGCCGATTTTGCTGAACTTACTTTCAGGCTCTTTACTCCGGCGAGCGCGGTGAAATTGCTGGAAAAATCCGCGTCTGCCGCTGAAATTGCGCCCAGACGCAGGGTTCCGCCGTCCTTGATGGATATTTCGTAAGTGGCAAGCAGGGTAATGTCGCCGAGTTGTTTTTTGCGCAGCTTGACTTCCCATATACTGAAACGTTAT
>DAOWBJ010000035.1 GCA_030634125.1 Victivallales bacterium | reverse complement strand
TTATGACATAGAAATCGTCGAAATGCACCACAATCAGAAAAAAGACGCTCCCAGCGGCACGGCGGTAACTTTAGCCGAAGTCGCTTGTGAAGCGCGCGGTTTATCATACGACAACGATGTCCGGCACGGCCGTGAAGGCATGGTCGGAACCCGCACGCAAAAAGAAATCGGCATGCATTCTCTTCGCGGCGGCGATGTAGTCGGGGAGCATACAGTAATCTTCGCTGCCGGCGGCGAGCGCATCGAATTAACACACAAAGCTTCCAGCCGCGACACTTTTGCCAAAGGCGCCTTGAAGGCAGTACGTTTTCTAAACTCAGTAGAGCCTGGACTGTATAATATGCAGGATGTCTTGAAGCTGAAATAAATAAAGATAGTCCGTGTTTGCCGCGGCTCATCCGTGTTCCTGTAAATTTCACTGCCGAATCACGTTTTTTTTATTTTTATATTTGCTTTTTTTATATCTTTGTGATATTTTATATTCCCATCTGGAAAGACGTATTTCAAAAACACAACTAAGGAAATCATGACAAAACATATTTTCGTTACAGGTGGAGTTGTATCATCGTTAGGCAAAGGCATTACCGCGGCATCTCTGGCAATGCTCTTAAAACACCGCGGCTATCGTGTCGCGATGCAGAAATTAGATCCCTATATCAATGTCGATCCCGGCACAATGTCTCCATATCAACACGGAGAGGTTTATGTAACTGACGACGGCGCGGAAACCGATCTGGACCTTGGTCACTACGAGCGTTTCGCCGGAGTCGTGTGTTCTCAAGCAAGTAATTACACTACTGGACGAATTTACAGTAATGTCATCACACGCGAACGCGAAGGCGGTTATCTGGGCGGAACCGTTCAAGTTATCCCGCATATAACCGATGAAATCAAAAAAGCGGTCGCGTCTCTGGATTCACCCGATAATGACATAACTATTACCGAAATAGGTGGAACCGCAGGTGATATTGAGTCTTTACCCTTTCTCGAAGCAATCCGTCAGTTTTACCATGGCGCTGGGGCGAACAATTCACTGTTTATCCATTTAACCCTCGTTCCCTATATTAAAGCCGCCGGAGAAATGAAAACGAAACCTTCGCAGCAATCGGTAGGTATTTTGCGCAATATCGGCATTGTTCCTGATATTTTGATTTGCCGTACGGAAAAACCGATGCAGGATGAACATTTCGCAAAACTTGCGTTATTCTGCAATGTCAACAAAGAATTTGTTATCGAAGAACGCGACGTGGAAAATTCTATTTACGAAGTTCCCATTGAACTGGCAAGACAGGAAGTTGACCTGAAAATCCTGAACCAATTACACCTTGAACCGCGCGAATTGGATATTACGGACTGGGAAAACATGGTTGCACGCATTATAAACCATGAAAAATCTGTAGTTACAATTGCCGTTGTCGGTAAATATATCAGTTTGCGTGACGCTTACAAAAGCATCTATGAGGCTTTGGATCATGCCGGTATCAATAACGATTCAAAAATAAATATTCTCATGATCGAAGCCGAAGAACTGGAAGCCGCTGAAGGCTGTGAATTAATAAGCAAAGCCGACGGAATCCTTGTCCCTGGCGGTTTTGGTGACCGCGGTATTCCCGGCAAACTCAAAGCCATAAAATATGCTCGTGAAAACAATATTCCATTTTTAGGAATTTGTCTTGGCATGCAGTGCGCGGTGATAGAATTCGCCCGCAATGTCCTTGGCTGCGAAGATGCCAACAGTACTGAATTTGACGAAAATTCCGCTTATCCGGTAATTGATTTGATGCATTCGCAAAAAAATGTTACCAACAAGGGCGGCACTATGCGTTTAGGTGCTTATCCCTGCGCATTAAGCCCTGACACTAATGCTGCTGAAGCGTATGACAATGCTTCTGATATTTCAGAAAGGCACAGACATCGTTTCGAATTTAATAATGATTACCGTGAAGCTATTGAAGGCAAGGGTTTGAAAATAGTCGGAACATCACCGGACGGGAAACTTGTAGAAATGGTCGAGCTAACGGGTCATCCATGGTTCGTAGCCTGTCAGTTCCACCCGGAATTCAAGTCCCGCCCATTAAAACCGCATCCGTTATTCAATAATTTTATCAAGGCGGCATTAAAAAAATAAATCCGCTCCGGGGCGTCGCCGGACGGGATCAAGCGACGGAAAACGCTGGTCGCCCATCTCCAAGGGCTACTGTCTTTAATAGCCCTACACTCAAGAGATCTTTATTTGTAACTTTTTAAACTCAAAAATATCTAATTTGACACATCTTTGTCGTGAAAAAATAATCTTCAAAAAACGGCACTTTTCGGTACTTTTAAGTCTTAAAACGGTACCAAATGGCACTTCTCTAAAACGTTCTTTTTAGACTATTTTTCATAACTAAATATAATCTCCCATAAGCTGAAAATCAAGCATAAATTGAAAGAAATATGAAGATTTTATATTTCCCCAATTTAACTGAAATGCAATTATTAAAAGCACTCCAGTATATGAATTTTATTGGGAAAGCTGTTTGTTGACATCGTAGAAGTCGTTGGTTCGAATCCATTTCATATGGTTACGCCACAATCAGCCACAAAAGCCAGGGCTCCACCTGCGACCACGCAATCCTAGCCGCCGCCCAAATGAGCAACCGCGCTTGCTGCGTCGGCTCCAGTTGAGGCAGTCAATCAGTCAAAGTCTTTACCCTCGATTCCGAACATCTCACGGGGCATGATCTGATAGCCACAAGGCAGGAATATATCAATGACATTTTTCCAAAACAAGACATAAAAAATGTCTCCAAAAATGAAGAAATTCACCAAGAAAAGGAAATGTTTTAAATTCAATCAGAAGCAAAAGGTAAAATTTTATGGTACAAAATTATGAACCATGCCTGAGGATAGAGTGTGAATTTTGCAGATTTGAGATATTGAAAAGTTATTATGTCACAAAGCTCAGTATGGAAAATATTAAAATCAATATTCCTATTTGATTTTTCTGCTTTTTGCTATTATATTAAAGTTGATTTATTTAAATAAAGCAAATATAGGCGAAATCTTATGACTAAACTTCCCCCATTGGAAAGAGGGCTTCAGATTCTTGAACTTGCGGCTTCCCGCCCGGACGGCTTTAATTGGAAGCAGGCTTGCGCATGTCTTGGTAGTGTTTCAACCGCGACTGTAGCTAAAGTTTTGAAAGTTCTTACAGAAAGAGGATACCTTATTCAGGTGGATGCCAAGTATAAAAGTGGATCGGCGATAAACCGTCTTGTCCCTGGCGTAAACGCGAGAGATCTTCTGCTTAATCACGGTCCGCTTCTGGCAAAAGAATTTTCAGATTATATTAATGAAAGTTGTGTTGTTGCCGTTTTTGATGAAGATAAATTTAGATTTACCGGTGTCCAGATTATTGAAGGATCTATGGGGTATTCTCCACCCGGGATGGTCATTTATCGGGAAATGGGACATGCAATGACTCAGATTCTACATGCTACGGAAGCTCCTGAAAATGTTAAATGCAAACTTGAAGCCGGTAAAATTTCCTTTGGTTATAGAGGAACTGTTCCTGGATGGGAAGAATACAGTTCTGTTCTTTCTGCAGGACGTAACAATGGAATTTTTCTAGAGTACGGTTGGCGGCGACCTCATGCGCATCGAATGGTAATACCAGTTTTCACGAAAGAACTTTCATTAGCTGGAGCTTTCATGTGCGGATATTCAAACAAGGACATCCTGCTCGAAAATGTGGAGGAAAATTTTGCCTGTTACCTGAAAGTGATGAGTAAAATTTCTAATTATGAAGATATTTTTAATGCTGGAATTAAAAAATAATGGAGATATAAATGTCCACTCAGAAATGCGATTCCATTGAAATTCTGATTAAGCATAGCCTTGCTGTTCAAGAGAATGAAATACCAGATGATGTGATGAGTAAAACACAGGAATTATTTCAGGATACATTGGCTTGTATATTGGCTGGTTCCAGCTCGGACGGGATTAAATCGCTACTTGACACAGTCCAGCTTTGGGGCGGTCATGAACAAGCGACAATACTGGGTTTTTCTGAACAGACAAGTGTTCCTTTTGCGGCAATGATAAACTCGGCAATGGGGCACGCCAGAGATTTTGATGATACTCATGACAAAGCAGTCAATCACGGATGTGTTACGCTGGTTCCGGCAATTCTGGTCTTAGCTGAATTTCTGTCTTCTCCGACAAATACGGAAAAATATAAAGATCACGATATTCTATTTAGAAAAATCAGCGGTCGGGAATTTCTCGCGTCCCTGGCAGTCGGGCTGGATGTGGCAAACAGAATAGGAACAGCTTTCATCGCATACCTGCATACCGGATGGCTTCCAACGACATTATGGGGAGCTTTCGGATGTGTCGCGGCGGGAGCGCGGCTTCTGAAAATGGACGAAAAACAAACCCGCGACGCCTTCGGTCTTGCCTATTCGCAGGCGCAGGGCAACAGACAGGCATTGGTCGATGGAGCGCTGGCGAAACGTATGCAGCCGGGATTCTGTTCATATGCCGGAGTGCAATCCTTGTTTATGGCTCTAAATGGAATCAGCGGTTCGCGGAATATTTTGCAGGGTGTTTTCGGAATATCTGAACTCTATGCAGACTCAAATATTGATATAGAGTGCATTACAAATAATCTTGGAAGCAGTTTTGAGACTTCAAACATCAGCATTAAACCATATCCAAGCTGCCGCTGCACTCACGCGGTAATTGACGCCGCGCTGAAAATAAAAAAAGAACATGAATTCAAAGTTTCAGATATTGTCAGCGGCGAAATTTCACTTCCGCCGGTATCCATGGGACAAATAGGAAATCTATTCAAAATCCGTAAAAATCCCACAGTAGACGCGCAATTCAGTGCTCAATACACAGCAGCTCTCAGTTTTATAAAAGGGGAACCAGCATTAAACGATTTCGAACCGGAAGTTATCTCTTCCGCTGACAATGTAATTTCTCTGGCTTCTCTTTTTAAAACTGTTGAATTCCGGCATGACTCCCGGGAAATGACTCCGATTGAGATGAAAATAAAACTTAAGGACGCCAGAATTCTGGAAGCTGGTATTACTAATGCTCTGGGCAGTCCGACTAATCCGCTGTCGCAGGAAGATCTTCTGTTTAAATTCAACGACTGTCTGGATAATTGTATAAAACAATATACGCCTAAACAAAAAGACGCGTTACTCAACATAACTCAAAATATCCTGGATATTGATGATATTTCTAAACTATTTAAATACTTATAGGAAAATAAAAAAATGAATATTGGGAAAGCAAGTATTAATATTGACCAGCCGGTTGAAGCGGGATCGTTTCAAAATATTGTTTATACCCTTGAAACCGGACACGCAATAGACGACAGCGGCTATATCAAGATTGTTTTCCGCTATGCGGGGGATTTCGGAACACCTCAATTTGAGAACCCGTCAGAAGCTAATTTTTGTTCTGTTTCAACAGACGCGGATTGTCATATAGAAGCTCGCTGGGATCCTAAAGGACATACCCGTCCGTGGGGGAAGGCACTATATTTGAAAGTGATGAAAGGATTCCTTGATGCAGGAGATATTGTCAGAGTAGTTTTTGGTGACAGATCTCAGGGATCGCCCGGCTGGCGTGTACAAAGTTTTTGTGAGGATACTTTCGAATTTAAAACTTTGGTCGACCCATTCGCCACATACCAATTCAAGGAACTTCCAGAATCTCCCACTATGAAAATTATTCCCGGCAAAGCTGTCAAAGTGGTTTGCATAGCTCCTAGTCAAATTCAGAAAGATATTGTATTTACCGCATATCTGTGCTTGGAAGACCGTTGGGGTAATGCTGTTGATAAAGCAATTCCCTGCGAACAACCCGGCTTCAAAAAATGCGGTATTTACACGGTGGGACGCAGGGATAAAAAAAGCGGATTAAAGGCTGTATCCAATCCGGTCAAAGTTACAAGCGAAGCCTCTGCTCTTTCGCACTGGTGGGCTGACTTTCATGGTCAAAGCGAAGAAACTATTGGTTCTAATTCCATTGAAGATTATTTCAGCTACGCCCGTTACTGCTCGATGCTTGATATAGCCGCTCATCAAGGCAATGATTTTCAGGTTACGGATGAATTTTGGGACAAAATAAATCAAACCACAAAGAAATATTATGAGCCGGGTAAATTCCTAACTTTTCCCGGTTACGAATGGAGTGGAAACACTCCGTTGGGCGGAGACCGCAACATTTATCACAAAGAAGAAGGCGGTTCTATTTATCGCAGCAGCCATGATCTTCTGCTTGATGAGTATTCTAAATACCCCACGGCTTCGACTGCGGATGATCTATTCAAACGCCTGAAAGCTTCCGAATCATTCGCCTTTGCGCACGTCGGCGGACGCTATGCAGATGTTACTATGCACACAGATGATATTGAAGTAGCAATGGAAATACATTCCGCTTGGGGAACTTTTGAGTGGCTGGTTGACGATGCCCTGAAACAAGGTCACCGTATAGGCATTTGCGCCAACTCGGACGGACATAAATGTCGCCCAGGCGCCAGTCATCCGGGCGCAAATAAATTCGGTTCATACGGAGGCTTGACCTGCGTTCTGGCAGAAAAACTTGACCGAGACAGCATATTCGAAGCTATGAAAGCTAGACATTTTTATGCGACCACGGGAAACCGCCTCCTGCTGGATGTCGAACTTACTACGCCCGATGGACAAAAAGCTGTCATGGGCGATGTTATTGAAGCACAAACAGCTAAACTGAATGTAAAAATCAACGGCACTGCTCCGATAGATTATGTGGAAATTCATAACGGATCTGAAATAATCAAAACAATGCGTCCTTATGACGAAGGAGATTTAGGTAACAAAATAAAAATTGTCTGGTCAGGCGCGGAAGTCAGAGGACGTGATCGGATAAGCACTTGGGATGGCATGCTAAAAATTAACGGCAATAAAATAAAATCCTTTACTCCGGTAAATTTTTGGAATCCTGATTCTCAACCCAGGCAAGTCAATTCCGATGAAATATCATGGAAATCCATAACTACAGGCGGCGTTACCGGAATTATCCTTGAACTCGAAAACTCTAAGGGTAAATTACAAATAGATACTAAGCAGATTGATTGCGCAACCAAAATAGAACCAATAGGTTTAGAGCCTTTAGTTTTCGATGCGGGTGGATTAATGAAAAAACTGGAGATTTATCGACTGCCACAAAAAGCTGATTGTAAATTTGACTTTAGTTTTGTTTTGAAAAAGTTAAAAAACGGGGATAATCCAATTTACATAAAAGTAATGCAGCAGGATGGACATATTGCCTGGAGCAGTCCCATTTATTTAGTAAAAAGCAAATCAGAGAATTAGAAGACTATTGGAAAAACGAAATAATACCTCTGCAGGTTACGATGCGGTAGAAAAGATGATAAGCAGAAGCAAATATCTGCTAATGAACTTATTTAGATAAATGATTTTGTTTCCTTTTTGCAGTGGAAGTGGAAATATTTATTTTAACAAGTTATATTATATGAGATAAAGAAGCATTTATGAAATGGTAAATCAGGTTTTATAAAATGGAACAGCAAATTTTAGAAAAACACAAATTTCAATTTATCAGCTTTATTCCTGTTTACCATAAACATGGACGCCGATCTCCCGTTTGTATCAATAATGATTCCCATCTTATGCATATAACCTGTGGAACCGCAGTTATAAATGTAGACGGAAAAAGCAACAGATTACATCGGGGAGCTGTTGTCTTTATCCCCAGGCAAACCACATTTGTTATGGGAATGAGTCCTGACTCCGAGATGCTTAATATACATTATCAGATATGGCTCAGAGGCGGTGAGTTCTTAGATGACAAGTTATGTCTGCCCTATGTGTTTTATCCTGATTATTTTGACAGTTGTGAACAAAAACTCAGGAGAATGATGCTTTTGTCGGAAAACACTTTGCCTAATATGATGCAAAAAGCATCACTTTCCTACGATATTATTTCACAACACTTGTCGTCCTGTGAATTAGTTAAAACTCATCGACATGTTATTGCTGATAAAATTGATCAAGTTGCTAAATATTTGAGATCGGATGACTGCCTTGTTTATGACATTGAAAAGGTTGTCCAGCTTGCCTGCCTGAGCAAAAGTCAACTCAACCGTAGATTTAAGCAGGTTTTTGGAATTTCTCCACATAAATACTGGGAACAGCAACTATTGCGGAAGATTTGCATAAAAATAGAACAAACGCAGAAAACATTTACGGAACTTGCTGAAAACTTTGCTTTTTCCAGCCCCTACTATTTCTCAAGGTGGTTCAAAAAAAATGCAGGCTGCTCTCCATCTTCTTTTCGTAACGCGCCAACAATTTATTGAGAGCTTCGTGTTTTTAATGCACCTTTACGCCTATTGTGCAAAAAAATGCGTCATCGGTGTATTCCCTTAAGCTTATACTTGTAGTATTATATAAGTAGTAAGATAAAAATGGTGGATTCGGAAACTCTTTTGCGAATTCAAATTATTAACCGCTAAGAAAAGGAACAAACAAAATGCCAAAGAGATTCACACTCATTGAATTGTTGGTAGTGATCGCTATCATCGCTATTCTTGCAGCAATGTTACTCCCAGCCTTGAACCAGGCGAGAGAAAAGGCGCATGCCATTAGTTGCGCATCAAATCTTAAACAATGGGGCACTATTGTCATGATGTATGCAGATGATAGTAATGGCAGAATTATTCCAGACTATTATACCGATTCTTCTGCTATTGATGGAAGTAATCGCTATTGGCCGCAGACCCTTGAGCCTTATCATAAGAGCGATGGTGACGGTATATTTGTTGATCCTGCAGTAGAAGCAATTTATTCTGGAGAATGGAGTCTGGCATCTTCTCCGCCAGTTACAAATGAATCCGGCTATACAGGAGGCACAGAGGCATTTGGTTATAGAAACAATGTACCATATCAAATAAATTATCGTATTCAGGGTGTTGCAGATATGCCTAAAACCCTTGCTAAAGTCAAAAATTCTTCATCATTAATTATTTTAGGTGATGGACAAGGATTCCATCGTACTGAATCACAACCGTGGAGCAATCTTGATCATACAGGGGCAACTTCAGTGCGTTGTCCGGCAAAAATGCGGCACAACAATCAACCTAACTTCCTTCTAATAGATGGACATGTACAAGCTTTGCAAAGAGCTCAGCTTGCAACAGATGAATTCTGGACAGACAATTAGAAAGACACATCCTTACGAGGAAAATGACAATGTCATTTTTTATATCTTTATGCATCTATTATGCAAAAAAATAGCTAGAGCTAGGGGGAAGCTCATTATGAGATGGTGTTATAATCCGCATCTACTAATTCATCCCTATAATGAAATAAAGATAGAATACCTGTGATATCTCGGTCAGCAAATAATGCTTGTAACGGGTCAGAAATGAGGGAAGGATACTCACCGTTATAACACAGTCAGGGCACCTAAAAACCAGTATCGCCAATGTGAGGTTGCCATAACCTTTACAAAGATAAATATGTGCTTTCAACTTTTTTTATTATAGTGATAATGTCATTTGCTTCCTGTTCGCCCCAGCTTTCAGAGATATTTAAATTAAAATAAATTTTCATCACCGCAAAAGCATTCGGAGTATCCGGTTCCTGTGCCGGATCACCTTTGTAAAGCGGATTGTTCCACGGATGCTTGTTGGCGTGGTTCTGGAACCAGTCAAATGTATATGGCAGAGCTCCGGTATATTTAGGATTAATTGTCATGCCTTCTGCTATTAATGATGCACAAAATTCATCTTTTGAACAAGTCAATTTACTGCTGTCTACGCCCAAACGCCACCACCAATATGAATGCTTGGCAGTCGTCAATAATTCAGGAACAATGATTGACTCAAATTCACTAATACCTTTGTCTTTCAAGAGCTGGACAAAAGCCCGACGTTTTTCGACAATTATTGGTAGTTTTTTCAGTTGTACACGTCCTATTACGGCGTGTAATTCATCCATATTGAAATTCAACGCGGCAATGACATTGCCATTGGATTTTTCATCGTACGGCTTGCCGCGATCTGAGCTGTTACGAACAGCTCTGTAAATATCCGGGTCTTTGGTAAAAACCATACCGCCTTGTCCGCCGCAACAAAAATGTTTACCGAACATGATTGAGAAAGCGGAAACATCACCAAATGAACCAAC
>DAOWBJ010000149.1 GCA_030634125.1 Victivallales bacterium | reverse complement strand
AATTGACAAGATTTTTCTTTTATCCTGTCAAAATAACAAATTCCTACAAGTATTTTTTCTGCTTTTACGCTCCGAAGACCCACATTGCGGCTACGACAGTCAAGGTTAACGTTATAATCGAGGATAGATAAGTCCAGAAAATAATTGTTGCCATACCGTCTTCGATTTCGGGATTAGCTACCGAAGCCATGACGACCAGATTATTTGCGGGAGGTGCCCCCGCCTCAATGACTAAAACTATGGACGCCAGCATGTTCGCGGGCAAAGCCCCTAGATAACGAAGCAGTAAAACATAACATATAGCTATAGTCGGAAAGATTATTAATTTTATCAGAACAACACTGAAAATTGTGCGTTTGTTGACCACGCCGCGGACCGGACCGGAAGCCAGGCAGCCACCGAGTAATATCAAAACACATGGAATTGTCGCATCGCCGATTACGCCCGCGGCTCTGTATACCGGATGCAAAAAACCATCCGCGGAACAAAAGAAATCCTTTAGCGGCAGGATCATGCCTGCGCATACTCCCGCCAATATACCTATAACTGGAGGCGGAAACAATTTTCGTAAAGTTATGTCGGATAATTTTTTGCCGCTGACAAGCGAATATCCGATGGTCCAAAGTACCGGGGTATAAGCAAGTAAATATATGGCGATAAATGCTACAGCTTTGTCTTCAGCTTGCGGATCGTTCATGAAAACAGGAAAAATAGTTGTTATCGCGATAACTAAAGCAATGGGGATATAGCCGGAATTAGTAAAAGCGATGGCGGCAACAACCCCGGATTCCATTTCCTTGCGGGGTTTACATATTTTGATGGTGATCCAGCCCAGCAGAAGCCCCCAAAATATGTACAAAACACAGGTCATTGGGAAAACCCAGTATTCCTGCAGCTGCTCCCATGAAACTGATGCCGCGATTTTGTGAAAAAGCAGACAGGGAAGAAGCATATAAACAATCAGATGCCCCAGGACCCGCAAGGAGTCTTTGCTTATAATTTTACTGCGGACAAGAAAAACTCCCGCAAGAGCGATTATGAAAATTGAAACAACCGCCTTGCCGGAATAGGGTAAAAGTTCAAGAAATTTATCCATAATAAATAGAAAGTGATGGATTTATCTACTTTCAATATCCTTTATTTTTTTAATTATTTTATTTTCATCGAGGTCAAAACTAAATATTTTCAGAGCTAATTTCCAATAATACAACGCTTTCTTTTTATCGCCAACGGCATTAAAAATATCTCCCGCGTGATCCGCAAGAATAGCGTTGGGATACTTACCCTCCTGCAAAACAGCTTTTTTAATATAAGTCGCGGCTTGTTTAAATTTCTTCATGCGGAAAAGCACCCACGCCATGCTGTCTAAATATTCAGGACAATCCTTTTTCTGGCTCAAGGCATAAGCAATGAGCTTTTTGGCTTCAGGTAAATTTTTGTTGAGATCAGCATAAGTATATCCTACCGAATTTGCCACTTCAGCATCTTTCGCGTCCAGATTGGCTTGTGCTGTTTTCAAGCAATTTAATTGCGTTTCAGGACTTTCAGACTTAACCGCGAGAACCAGCCAGAAAAAATAAAGCTTTTTGTCAGGCTTTTTCAGGGAATTTGAAATAAGTTTAGAAAGTACTTCAAACGCCTGCTTATCCTTGCCCGAAACACTTAACACATGAGTCCTGATTTCAGCAAATCGCGCTGTCTCCGGGAGCATTTTGAGCAACACCCAGGCGATGTCCGGCATACCAAGCTGCAATTTTGAAAGAATTAGCATAAAAATAATCGAAGGATTCTTTTTTTGAGAATACTGTAATATCCTATCATAATTTTCTGCGGCAAGCTGGTATAAACCCGCGCTAAACGCGTTTTCCGCGACTTTCAGCCGGAAAAACTTATTCCCCGGATTACGTTTTGCCATTTTTTGCCATACCGTAGCAGCGAGGACGTATTTTTTCTGTTTGTTAAACAATTCAGCCAGCGCGATTTGCAAAACAGGTTTTGCCGGTTGTTTTGCCAACTGCTCAAGCAACAAATTTTTTGCCTCATCCAATAAGCCAAGCTTTTGAAGAAAAGTAAGATGCTTTATTACTTTTTTCATCTCATCTGTCTTATCCGAGCGGGAGTACAGTAAAGCAAGAAGCTCTCGTTTGCGTTCTTCGTACTGCTCGGCACGACTTGGCCGCAGCCATAAAAATCTTCTTGATTTGTCAGCATCTTGAGCAGCATGTGTGTAGAAAATCACCGCCAACTGCAGAAAAACATTATGTTGATAAAGTTTTTTGTTTTCGAAAAGCTGCTCAAATAACTCATCGCCCTGATTATATTTTTTTTGTTTGAGATAAATAGCGCTTAGAGTTTTGACTATATTTTCAAAGAGCACGAACTGAATTTCATTGAATTTGTCGAGATCATTTTCCGCAATACATTTTTCAGCCAATGCACGTTTCAGGTCTATCGAGCTGCCGCTTGCCGGCTTCACGCAGTCAACCAGAGTTAAAGCCGCTACATTGAGCGGAAGCGCGCGCGGATTAGCTTTAGCGATGGCGATAAAAGTTCTGAGCTGACTGTCCGGAACTTCGTAATTTCGAAAATTTCTAAGCAGAAATGCCAAAATTCGTGAAGAGTTCGGGTTTTCCGCTAATGCAGCCAGAAGCTGATCGGAAGATTCTGAGTGTTTTTTAATAAACAAAGACGCGCCAAAATGACTTAATCCTTTGATCTCTGATTTATCAACAGGTGATAATAAAGGCGCGACCGGGAGAGATTCAAGATGGCTGGTGTCAGTATCGACACCTATTTCCGCTGAAAACAAGGAAATGACAGGACATAGAAAAATAATAAATAAATAAATATTTTTTTTCATCCACTCCTCTCTTAAAGAACATCCCCCTTACCGGAAGCAAGAGGGATGTAAGCGGTTAAGCTTATAATAATTCCAAATCAATGCAAAAAACTATTTAGTTTTGTGTCTCATTGACTTCAAAATCTTTTTGCGCTTATGCTTAGCAATCTTTTTGCGCCTTTTCTTTTTCAGGTTACCCATGGTTAATCCTTGTTGTTTCTATTATTTAAAATCATTCTATATTTTAATTTAAGCTATATCAGAAACGTATAATCTAGCTCATAATTAGAAAATTTCCTGTATTTAAACAAAAAAAAATCATTTTTTCTTAAATTTCAGCATGATTTTCAAGATTATTTAACAGCTCAAGAGACTTCTAAGCGATTTTTGATGCCTTCTTTTGTTGCTAAATTGCAAAATCAGGCTAGTTTATGTCTACGATTTAAGTTAATAACAGGAATTTTAATGTGAATAAAAAAGCATTTGTAATATTAGCCGGACTTTTCGCTTTGTTGTATCTGGGTACATTATCTTTCCGCCCTCTCTATACGCCGGACGAGCCGCGTTACGCGGAAATAGCCCGTGAACTCATCATTCATAATGACTGGGTCGTGCCGAAACTCAACAATCTGGCTTATTTTGAGAAACCGGTAATGGGGCACTGGCTGAACGCTCTTTCCTTAAAGGCTTTCGGTAAAAATGCTTTTGCCGTGCGCTTTTCTTCGGCGTTGCTGGCTTTGTGCACCGCTTTGATGCTGGGCTGGTTTATACGGCGTTTTGCCGACAGACGTCTCGCTTTCATGACCGCGACGATTTATTTAACCTCGGGATTGGTGTTCGGAGTCGGAACTTACGCGGTTCTGGATACTCCTCTGAACTTCTTTCTAACCGGGACGCTGATAGCGTTTTTCTGCGCCAGTGAGCGGGAAAAATGGGATCACGCGAAAATCGGCTATCTCATGGCGGCCGGAGCTTTTTGCGGCGGGGCGTTTTTAACCAAAGGCTTCCTGGCTTTTGCTTTTCCCGGAAGCGTTATTCTGGTATTTTTATTGTGGCAGAAACGCTGGAAAAGTATTTTCTCACTGCCCTGGATTCCATTGGTGATGGTTTTACTGACAATCGCGCCCTGGGTAACGATGGTGCACTTGCGGGACGGGGATTTCTGGCATTATTTCTTTTGGGTGGAACACATTGAGCGTTTTTTCGGAAACAAATCTTCTCAGCACCCGCAGGGCTGGTGGTTTTTTATTCCAGTAATTATTGCGGGATCTTTGCCGTGGATGTTCTTATTGCCGCAGATCATCAAAGGCTACGGCAGTAAATACAAAGATTTTTTCAAGAAACCTTTATTGCGCTATGCTGCGTGCTGGATAGTTTTTCCGTTTCTGCTGTGTTCAGCATCAAGCGGAAAATTAATAACTTATATTTTGCCCTGTTTCCCCGGGATCGCGATATTGATTGCCTTTGGACTCAACGAATATATTAAAGCCGGAAAATTTAAAGATTTTGATTTAACATTAAAAATCCTTTATAAAGCATTATGTATAGCCGTAACTGCTGTAGCTGCGGCACAAATATTATTTTCTCAAAACATCATCAAACGCGGACTTTACGGCGCGGACGAGACTTACAAATGGGCAATCGCGGCAACAGCTCTTCTAATCTGGGCGGTACTCCTGCAGACTGCCGTCAAGCGGAAAGACGCTTATATGAAATTTGGTCATTTCGCGTTTGGCGCTGTAATTGTGATGTTTGCTTTTCACCTCGTAGTTCCTGGTTTTATCGAAATTAAAAAAGCACCGATCGCGCAGCTGGAAAAATTCAAAGATAAAGTTAATGATAAAACTGTTCTGGTTTCGTACAAGAACCTGATTAGTTCAGTTTGTTGGGCGTTCAAGCGCGATGATGTTTACCTTTATCACAAGGCCGGCGAGTTGACATACGGTTTGAAACGCAAAGATTCAACGCATCGCCTGTTGAAAAAAGAAGATTTCTTAAAAATGATCACGAATCCCACGAAGAATGTTATAATTATTATGGATTCCAATAAACATCGCAAGACTCTGCCTGATTTCGAAAGCGGCGTCTGGGAAAATAAAGTATTTGTGAAGGAATACAAGAAAAAATGAAAAAATACTATATCGGTCTAATCTTTATATATATCCTGATTTATATATTGCCGCTGGGTGGCAAACCAATGCTCACGCCAGATGAATTCCGTTACGCCGAAATACCCCGCGAAATGATTGAAACCGGAGATTGGATTGTCCCAAAACTTATCAATGTACGTTATTTTGAAAAACCTGTATTGGGTTATTGGCTGAATGCTGCTTCAATCATAATATTCGGGGAAAACGCTTTTGCGGTACGTTTTTCTTCCGCTTTAGCTACTGGCCTAGCGGCATTTTTACTGTTTTTT
>DAOWBJ010000105.1 GCA_030634125.1 Victivallales bacterium | reverse complement strand
AAGGGACACCATCATGTCAGAAACTGATCCGAACCGTAGATAAAGCACAGAAAAAAGCGTCGCCAGCCTCAAAATAACAAATTCCTATACAATTAAATTAAGATATATTTACAAATAGTTATGTTAGTAATAGAAAAAATGATGAGAGAAATTTGGTTATGAAAACTTTTAAAGTAAAATGTCCGTTTTGTGCACAAAAAATAGAAATATCCTACGAAATGGATAATCATATTATTAATTGCCCGTCTTGCTCTAAAGAAATTACCCTCACTATAGATGAAAATCTTTCAAAAAAAGATGTAAAAGAGGAGATGCAACTTGAAAGGGGCAATATGAAAAGTAGATTTGATAAATCTGAAAAAATAATTTTAATGTTTGTAGTTGCAGTCCTGATTTTTATATCATGGTTTGTAGTTTCTACAATTCAAATTAAAAGACAAGAAAAAAGATTTAGTTTTCTTATTGAAGATGCGTATAAATTAATAGGCAGTAATGATTTTAAACAGGCATGTGAAAATTTAGAAAGTGCTTTAAAAATCAAACTAAGAAATAAAAACAAAGTTCGTGCCGCGCAAAAACTTTTAAAGGGCTGTAAAAAAATTCAAAAGAATGAATTCGTAAATCAAATTTTACTTAAAATGAGTAAGGAACAATTTATTGCATATACCAAGTATAAACAATTGCATCAACATTTTTTTGAAGATATAGAATTAAATAAAGCTTTTATTAGGAAATTATTGGCAATACGGATGGATGCCCCATGGATAAGAAAAATGCTTTCAAATAAAATAAAAGCTAAAGAAATAGCACGCAAAAAAGCTACAGAAAATGCACGTGAAGTGTATGCTATTGCGTTAGAAAAAATAAGATTGAATTCAATTAAAGAACAAAAAGCTTTATTAATAGTAAGCGGTATACCATCCGACAACGATAAGTTTGAAGATTTGGTTAACTCCTTGGAATATAATGCAAGAGTAAGAGTTTGGGCAAAGCAATTTAATCGTTCAGAAAGATGGGTTAAATTTCATACGTTTTCTTATGATTCTGCACGAGATGCAAATTTAAAACTTGTTAGGGCTTATACCAAAGAGAGTTTTTGAGTAGACATGGATTTTATTTATTATTCCAGCCCTCGCAGAGCGGCGGTACAAAAACAACATCGACGATGTGCCTCCTCCCTGCGGGGGCTGGATATTTTTGATGCGTTGAACCACGGTCTTACGACCGAGGCTACCCAAATTCCGCCATCCTGCGAAGGCTTAAAAAAATCTTCACGTTTTTAGAGCCAAAACCGTGAAAACATAGTGTTTTTTTGATGTTTTTCACGATTTTAGCCGCAAAACCGTGAAAAACTTTTTTGGATACTTTTGTAATTACAGGTTGCTTTTAGCCAATATTGCTGTAATTTATGGACTGCAAATGAAATCCTTAAACTAAACGGAGATATACAATGGCTAAAGCTATTAAAACTGAATTAGAAAAGACAAGTTACGCTCTCGGTATTAACGTAGCTATGTCCCTCAAGCAAATTCCTCTGGAATTAGACGTCGAAGCTGTAAAGCAAGGTTTGGCTGATATGCTTTCAGGCGGAAAACCTGCCCTGGAACAAGAAGAATACGCTGCGATAATGCAGGCATTCCAGACTGAAATGCAGGCTGAACAACATGCTGCTACTGCTGGTAAAGTCGAAGAAAACGCCGCTGCTGAAAAAGATTTTTTTGCAAAAAACAAAGACGCTGAAGGCGTTATTACTACAGAAAGCGGTTTACAGTACCTCGTGTTGAAAGAAGGCGAAGGCGACAGCCCGTCCGCTGACCACACAGTAAAAGTACACTACGAAGGCAAATTGCTTGACGGAACAGTTTTTGACAGCTCCGTCCAACGCGGCGAGCCGATAGAATTTGGCGTAGGTCAAGTAATTAAAGGGTGGACTGAAGCCCTGCAGTTGATGAACGTCGGTAGTAAATACAAATTATTTGTTCCTTCGGAATTAGCTTACGGCGAACGCGGCGCGGGTAACTTGATTACTCCCGGAGCTATGCTTACTTTTGAAGTTGAATTATTAGGTTTTAAATAAACATTAACCCTTAAACAGAGGAATATGAACAATGTCAATTATTTATGATATCCACGCTCGTGAAATTATCGACTCACGCGGCAATCCGACAATCGAAGTAGAAGTAGAACTTGACAGCGGTGTTGTTGGTTCCGCGGCCGTTCCATCAGGCGCGTCAACCGGCGAAAACGAAGCTCTCGAATTACGCGACGGCGACCCGAAACGCTTCGGCGGAAAAGGCGTTCTCCAAGCTGTTGAAAACGTTAACGAAAAAATATTTCCTGAACTCGAAGGCATGAATGTATTGGACCAGGTTGGTATCGATCAGGCTATGCTCGAACTCGATGGTACTGCTACTAAAAGTAACCTCGGCGCTAACGCTATTCTTGGTGTTTCCCTGGCTTGCGCGCACGCCGCGGCAAATTACCTCGAACTGCCTCTCTTCCGTTATATCGGCGGAGTTAACGGTAAAGTTCTGCCTGTTCCAATGATGAACATCATCAATGGCGGTTCACACTCTGACGCTCCTATAGCTTTTCAGGAATTCATGATCCGTCCGGTCGGCGCTCCTTGTTTCAGTGAAGGTCTCCGCATGGGTGCTGAAGTTTTCCATAGCTTGAAAAGCATTCTCAAAGCTAAAGGCTTGAGCACTGCGGTTGGCGACGAAGGTGGTTTCGCTCCTAATTTCTCCGGCGGTACTGAAGAAGCTCTCGACAGCATCCTCGCCGCTATTGAAAAAGCCGGTTACAAAGCTGGTTCAGATGTAACAATCGCTTTAGACTGCGCGGCTTCTGAATTCTGCGAAAACGGCGTTTACAATTACGCTAAGTTCGAAGGCGAAAACGGCAAAAAACGTAATGCTGCAGAGCAAGCTGATTACTTAGCCGGACTCATTAGTAAATACCCGATTGATTCAATCGAAGACGGTATGGATGAAAACGACTGGGACGGCTGGAAAGTCCTCACAGACAAAATCGGCGACAAATGTCAAATCGTTGGCGACGACTTGTTCGTAACTAACGTTGATTACCTGAAAAAAGGTATTGACATGGGCGCTGCCAACTCTATCCTCATCAAAGTTAACCAGATCGGTACATTGACTGAAACTCTCGATGCCATTGAAATGGCTCACAAAGCTGGTTATACAGCAGTAGTTTCTCACCGTTCAGGTGAAACTGAAGATACAACAATTGCTGACATCGCGGTAGCGGTTAATGCTGGACAAATCAAAACTGGTTCTATGTCCAGAACTGATCGTATCTGCAAATACAATCAATTGCTTCGTATCGAAGAAATGCTTGGCGACTGCGCAAGATACGGCTCCTAAGACATCATTTCAAAAAAATGTTTTAAGCGGTGGCTTCGGTCTCCGCTTTTTTTTTGTAATTTTTGTTTGCAAATCGCTTATTAACACTTTATTTTATTTAACAGATTAATTCTTAATAAGGAGATACCAGATGATGAAATATATTGGAATATTGTTGATGATGACCATTTTGACGGGTATTGCCGGAGCTCAGAATAAAACAAAAATCACTGTTAAAATAATGCCGCCGTCAGTCGTGAAGACTGTACCCCGTGCGGGAGATACAAAAGTTGATCCGGCTCTCAAGGAAATTACTGTTACTTTCAGCAAAGACATGATGACAAAAAATATGTGGGCATGGTGCAGCCAGTCCCCGGATACCTTTCCGAAGGCAGGCAAAAACATACGGTATTTGAATGACAAACGCACCTGCGTGCTTCCAGTAACGCTGGAACCCGGGAAAACTTATGTAATTTGGATAAACTCGGGTAAATTAAATTCATTCAGGGACACGGAAAATAATCCGGCTCCGCCGTATCTACTTGTATTTCAGACTATGAACAAAGTAACTTCAGCATTGAAACACAGTGCTGAAAAAGCCGCTGTTTCAGCCGCCAACACCTGGTTGACATTGATTGATAACGGTAAATACAAGGAAAGTTGGAAAGAAACCGCAGCGGTTTTTAAATCGGCGGTTTCGGAAAAACAATGGAATCAGGCACTGCAAAAAGTCAGAAAGCCGCTCGGAAAAAATATCTCTCGGAAGCTTATAGCAAAACACTATCGCACATCCCTGCCGGGCGCCCCAAAGGGTAAGTATGTTATAATCCGATTTAAGAGCTCGTTTAAAAACAAGAAATCTGCAATTGAAACAATTACGCCAATGTTGGCCAAAGATGGAAAGTGGCGGGTATCCGGATACTACATTAAATAAAAACGATGTCCAGTTTTAAAAGTAATCAGTAACGGTCGCTAAAACATCATTTCAAAATATGATTCAAGCAGAGGCTTCGGCTTTCGGATTTTGCGGTTGACGTTTATTTTATAGGTAAATGATGACAAAATATACTAAAAAGTCAATAAAAAGGTTGTTTTTATAAAAAAAACTTGTATACTATCCTTAATGGTACATTTAAAACATTTAAATTATACCATAAAAATACAATTATAGCGCCTCTGGTGTAGCTGGCACAAATCATTAAAGCGTGCTTGCGGATCCACGAGGCATTTTTTTTATAGGAGAGGACAAATGAAAAAAGTTGCTATTTTAGTTGATGGAGAGTTTTTTCTAAAAAGGTTTAATCGCTTATCAAGAAATACTAATAATAACAAGCCGGAATATGTTATTAAAGTTCTACACGCAATGTGCCGTAAACATGCAGTAAAAGCAAGGAGAGAAATTTATAGAATCTTTTTCTATGATTGTTCCCCTTATGAAAATGGAATGCACAATCCCTTGTCTGGACGTTTTATTCAATTTAAAAACTCGAATAATTATAAATTCCGTGTTGCATTTCATGAAAAATTACGAGAACAACGAAAGGTTGCATTACGACTTGGTTATCTTCATGCAAACCAAGATCATAAATGGCTAATTTCTCCACAAAAAATAAAAGAACTTCTCCAAAAGAAAATTTCAATAGATGACTTGGATCCGGAAAAAGATATTATCCCTAACTTTAGACAAAAGCAAGTTGATATGAAAATTGGAGTTGATATTACTTCATTAGCATTGAAAAAACATATTGATACGATTATTCTGATTGCTGGAGACGGAGATTTTGTCCCTGCGGCAAAACTTGCACGACGTGAAGGAATAGATTTTATTTTAGATCCTATGTGGAATCCAATTCATCCACAACTATTTGAGCATATTGATGGTTTAACTTCTGTTTTTTTTAATAATAATAATAAACAAATTAAAAAGTAATTTTAATAAAATCTTACGCCCGGTAAAATTTGCTGAACCTTCTTCTAATACTTCAACTGGTGGTGTTTGATTAGTTGATTTAGCCATTTGTTCAGTTGAGTCCACCAGGCATCGTTTAAGTCGGGGAGGGGAGTTCCTTCGTTGCCGCATTCTATTATGGATTCGATGATTTGCTGCTGTTGGTAGGCTTGTTTCGTTTTAGGCTCGCCGAGGTCAGGCAACAGGCCGTTTTCATAGAGATAACTTGTCTTTATTATTACTGAACACTGCCGGCTTGTCCATGGAAATTCTTGTTTATCTCCCTGCAATGCCCAGTTGCGCAGGATATTTCGCATAGCGTCGTAGACTAATGGAGACGGCAGGTCTGGAGCGGAATTTTTTAATATGAAATCAGCTATTTTGCTTGCTGTTTCGAAATTTTCGGGAATATTGGCGAGCGAATCATTACTTTGGATTAATTCAGCGTTAGTCGCGCTATGGAGATTATCTTTTCCATTATGAGGAAAAGTTACCTGCACCTCGCGGAAAAGATCAAAAGCGGGAAATTGTTTTTTTGATAATTTGCGAGCGCCTTTGGCGATGAGATCAATTTTGCCGAATTCGGCACTAAGAGTTCCAAGGATTAAACTGCTCTCCTTGTACGGCATCTTCCGCAAAATTAGAACATTGGTAGTTTCAAGCGACTTTGACATTATTTCCTATTTCTTTTTTTAATAATGAGATATAGAATGTTCCCCTACAGGGATTTACGCCAACTGCTTTTTCCAGAAAGCTATTTGAGACGCTACTGCGTTTGGACCGGTTGCACCGGTTATTTCGCGTTTGGCTACGCTGCTTTCGGGTGAAAATAATTCGAGGAATTCACCAGTAGCTTCTGGAATACTCATTTTCATTTCTTCGAGAGTCGTTGCGTTCAGGGCTTTATTGTTGTCCTTGCACCATTTGACGAATGAACCGACGCGGTGATGAGCGTTTCTGAACGGTACACCCAATTCTACTAGTTTTTCAGCCAGATCCGTAGCCATCAAAGCCGGATCAGATGCAGCCGTGAGCATATTGTCGCGTTTGATATTCATAGTCGCTATCATTGAGGGATAGAGGCGCAAAATCTT
>DAOWBJ010000089.1 GCA_030634125.1 Victivallales bacterium | reverse complement strand
TGTAGCAACGGCTGTCTCAGCCGTTCAAACATTTTCACAGCTACATCATTTTCAGTTACTCTTGAATAGACATGAATAAATTACAGCTTAACATTATATCATCAGCACACCCCCTCAGAAGACAAGTAATTTAAAAAAATCTACCGTATTAATCCGCTCCGGCTCCAACTCCACCAACAGCAACATTACTGGTGCCGCCAAACGGTCCAGCCAATAAGTTGAGCGCGGCTATAGTCGGAACGATTTTCCTGACCATATCGTTAAATTGAGACAAACCGCCTTTCGGTATAAAGATAACATCGTTAGGACGTAAAAGGAAATCGAATCCATCACCCTCCAGAATATTATCAATATTAATTTTATACACTTTGGGATTTACCACACTGCCGCGGATAATCAATGCTATTTCCGAATGTTCAACAGTCATTCCACGGGCATATGTCAATGCTTTCAAGATGGTCAAATCTTTTTTATATCCAATAACAGAAGGATTATTAACCGCTCCAAGCACATATACCGCTGTATTCAGGTTAGATGGAATATAAATATAATCACCATTCATCAAAGGAATATTATTAAGCATATCTCCTTCGTATAATGCTTTAGTGAAGTCAATCGGCAAAATTTTACCCTGCCGCATCAAATACGCATCCCTTAAATTAGCAATTTCAACAGAATCACCGTCAAATATTCCCGATGCCAAGCCGCCGGCCATAGCAATGGCGTCAGTTATGCGCGCATTATTGGAAAGCACATAACGGTTAGGAGACCTGACTTTGCCGAGAATAGTAAAATTCGCGCTCTGAATACGTACCGGCGCAATGGATACCTTCGGGTTACGAATGTAGTGACTCAGTTTTTTTTCAATAAATTTTGTTGCTTCCCGTATAGTCAGGCCGCCAATTTTTATCGGTCCTGTCAGAGTAATACTGATATATCCGTCAGGAGTTATGATTACGCCTTCACTTCTGGTCGATAATTCAGGATTATCGTAAACTGAAAAACTGAAAACATCTCCGCCTGCAATCCGATATGGTTCCGGTTTCGCTTTTTGCAGTATTCTTAATTCTTTATCTATCTCTTCAGGGCTTTTTTGTTCAATCCGCACTTCCTCAAGCTCTTGTTTTTGAGCCAATTTTAAAGGCACCTGCGGCGTAACACTGCAGCCGGTCATAAATAAAACTGCTGTAGTTAACAAGAAGTTATAAATTTTCATATACTGTTCTCCTGAATGCCGCTGTTTAAACCTCGTTGGCAAAGTATCTTTTTTCAACACTATTGACAATACCGCCAATATTTTTCACATTATGTTCTTTGAGGTATTTAACACATTTGAGCGCGGCTATTTTTTTTGTCTTTTTAAATTTAGTCATAATTACAGTAGAATGAGCAACCGAGCAAATTGTCGCGAACAGCGGTTCATTCTTTTTAAAATCAAATAATTCCCAAAAGATAAAATCATATTCGCTGAAATTACTGATAAATTCTTCAATTTGAACAGCAGTTATAGGTACGATATAGCTGTAATTATCTAATAAGAAATATAGATGATCGTTATTTTCTTTTGCTAATTCCTCATCTATTTTCTGATCGTTATATATAAAATCATTAACTTTGTATTTCACAAGTCCTGAAGCTAATTCGTTACAGCTTGAAATATACAGGATTCTTTTATCCATTGGTCCAAAAACATCAATACATTTTTTTATGAAGAAAGTTTTTCCAGTTCCTCCTTCCCCATCCCCGAAGGTAATCAGCATATTTTTCCGGTTCAGCGCAATATCAGCATTAAATATTCTAGCAAAAATAACCTGGATAGCTGAATAGAATTTTTTCAATCTAACTTCATTGATCTTAGGCAGACTGCCCAGGCCGTTTATGTGTAAGACGTTTTCAATGTCAAATTTTGATTTTATAGTTAAGTCTATTATTTCGAGAATAACGGCAATAACTCCAGACAAAATAACCCCCAGGATAAATCCCAAAACAACAACCTTTCTACGCTTGTTAACGGTTGGGTAAACAGGAGGTTCCGCTTTTTCAAACATTCTAAGATCAGTAACGGTGGAACTCAGAGCCAAACTCATCTCAGTAACCCCTGTGTCTATTTTGTCCAGCAGTTCATAAGCTAAGTCTATCTTGCGTTTTATCTCTTTGTATACTGTAGCGGTTCTGTCGAGTCTGTCTAATTTCGCCTTGATTATTGGTTTCTCAAGGGCATACTTTTCCAGCGCGGCTGTTATACCTTTCAATTCAGTCTTAGCGTTAAAAATCCTGTTTTCCAGATTTGTAATCTCCCAATTTTTACTATAAGTAGTTTTTGAAGCAGGACGTTTTTTTTGTTTTTCCGCATCCATTTTCTTTTGGAGTCCGGCTATTTCGGCGACAAGCTTTTTTACTTTGGGGTTCATATCAGTAAAGCGCTGCCGCAGGACAGCCAGCTCGTTTTTTTTCAAAACGATTTCGGTATCATCTAATGTCGTTACCTCGTATGACTGTACTATTTCAGGATCCAGTCTCTTTATTTGCTCAGCATATTCTTTAATCTGTATTCTTAGAGAATGCTGTTTGTGCTCCGCGACAATAACTTTGGTCGTCAGGTCTGCAAGCAGTTTAAAATCTTTGGCTCCCTCTAAAGCAATAGCACTTATTTTATGTTTTTTCAGATATGCTTTTTTCTCGGCTTGCAGAGTCTTAATTGTATTCATAACTCCAATTTTTTGATGGGCGAAATAATCATATCGTTTTTGAACGGTGCGATTCCTCATTTTTTCATAGGTCTTCAAAAAGACGCTTCCCAATTCATTCGCAATATCGGCTGCCAGCCTTGCGGATACTGAGCTTGCGTTGATATTGATCATGTTTCTATTCTTCTCAGCAATAGTTATACCGGTAGCACCATATAATGACTGCATAGACATTGACAATTTCAAATTGCTGATAACATCCCGCATATTCTGCTTTGTCCGAATCATGTCCTTGATAGCTTCAATAGAAAGTGGTTTGCGCAAAGTAGATAATTCGCCTGCTTTCTTCTCTTCTGCCGTTGATTTGAACAGCGTACAGGTTGCCATCCAGTTTTTAGGCATTGAAAGCACATAGCCAATAGTCATGGAGCCGACAGCAAGCGGTATCAATAACAAAAAGGGCAGCCGTTTACGCAGTGAGATCAAAAAGACCCTGACATCATACTTAAAGATGTCAACATCTATTCCACCTAAAACCTGCTGTTCTTGTGTTTCTGTAGTTTTATACTTTTCCGCCATTTATATGTTTCTCCACAAGCAAAACATATCAGTTAAGCTTATTCCAGCATTTTAGAAAATTCTTTTCTTTTGCACAATTAGTATAACCGCTATGTTGGTGATATTCAAATAATAAACCAAGCAAAAACTGCAAAAGCTTTAGGCGGGGACTGGTGCTCGAAAACAGAGAATAATCATCAAGCCTCCGCATATAAATGACATTCTTAACATAATTTTTTGTAATTTCCTTGATTCCAACACCTTGCATAAAACAATCTTTATCTTTAAGCGCAATTTTCAATTCTTGTAAATTATTAATCGCAAAACTGTAACAAACGCTAAAAAAGTGTAAACAAGTTTTTTCAAACATGTTCATCACAAGCTCCTGCAAGGCGGTCAATTCCTGAATTGAATAAATTTGAGGCGAGAGTTTGAACCGCACAGCCTGACGGTATAATTCCACATCCTCCGCTCCAAGCTCTTCCAGCAGACAAAGTCTGTCCCGCGCAGACAGGCAATACTGATTCTGCAACATTAAAAAGACATCCCCGCAGGCCAAAACAGCTTTGTATAAATTCCGTCCGATAAAATCACGATCAGCAGTATTAATATTTTCCAGCCTGAACCGTTGTCTGGCAAACAGCAATCCAGCCCCCCTGTTCAAAAGAAGCCGTAACCCTTCCGAACGCGGCAAATCATGCAAATCATAATCAGGCAGAGAGTTTAAAACATCATTAGCGCCATAAACAAGCACATGCCCTTCACGCAGTTCCTGCCACATCATAGTGAAGGGCATTTTAGCGAGCTGCTTCAAAGTTTTAGCGGGACCGAAATCGACATCAATACCAATTTTCCGGCTGAATGATTCTCCTATACCCGCTAAAATTCTGTCGATTTTTTTCAAGCTGGAAGGGCTGAGATTTTCAGCAATAACAAAAAAATCCAAATCATTATAAAGTTTTTTCTGCCCGTCGGCAGTTTCAAATACTCCCCCTTCCCCGCGACCGTAACCGCCGCCAAGGACAAGCGCGGCAATATTTTTACTGACCTTTGATTTTTTTATCGCTTCAGATATATCGCCGAGGTGTTTCTCCAGCATTTCGTCAAATGCGGCATCACCGTTTAATGTGTATTTACTTTTTTTCATGCGTTAAGTCAGATGTTCCTTTAAAAAATTTAAGGCTTTTCGTTGATTCTCAAGCCGGCTGGTGAAATTACTATCCAGAATCAAATCAGCATATTTACTATATGCTTCAATATATTTGTCGTGCATGGGGCGGACATCTTTCAAATATTGACTGATAACCATATCAACCGGCAGGTGCCGCATTGAAATGTCACGTTCAACCCGTCGCGCCAACCTGATGTCCGCATCCGCGTGAATAAAAATTTTAGCTGCCGCCAAATTGCGCAGTTTTTCAAAATACAAGGCGAAAATTCCCTCGAGAATAATAAAATCAGTCGTCTTTATGTAATTATCCAATTCAGTAACACTATGGCTTTTAAAATCATAACGCTGCTCTCTTACTTTTCTGTGAGCCTGCAAATCCTTCAAATGCTGAAATAACAACTCGGAATTAATCGCCTCAGGACTGTCAAAATTTTTGTTGTCCGCCTCAACCGGATCCATGTGATTTAAATCAAAATAATAATTATCCATTGAAATAATTCCGACCGAACCAAAAACCCGCATAGCATCGACTAAAGCCGTAGCCAAAGTTGTTTTGCCGGAGCATGAGCCTCCGCAAACTAGAATTATATTAGTTTTTTTTGTCATAAACCGTTCCGAAAAAATTAAAAATTAAGCTTTTAAAGAAAATAGCGCCATTGAGAGCTAATGTTACATGTTTTGCATAAAAAACTTCATTCACCTGATGCCTTTCGCAATCATGTTCACAACCGTACATATCACTGTACGAAAAGACGGATGGACGGTAATTAGACAACTCTTGAACGTTTTGCAGGCCCGCCTTGGTCGTTTCCTGAGGAGTACTGCCGATCAGCCGCAGTCTCCTCGTTACGCACCAGAATAAAAGATGAAACTTATGTAAACTGAATTTGACAAACAATTTATTTGCGTTGGTGTCGGCTCTGGAAATAAATCTTTTTATCGTTGTTTTGCGCAATCCGCTCGCGTCTTTCCATATTGTTATTTTCTCATACGAACACTTGACCCATGGCCGCAGTATAATGTAAAGCGGCAATTGCAGACAAAACAAAAAACAAATCAATATAACTTCAAGCACACGGGACATTACAGAAGTAATTAAATCATTACGAACTTCAGCAAGCAGAAAATCATCTACAATATGAATCATATCTCCGGAATCAGGATCTATTAAACGCCGCTTATAAACAATTTTATTATTTATCTCCAGTTTTGTTCCAATGTATGAATTACAATAAACTATTGAATTACAAACACTTGTATCACTGTCAATCAGTGAGTTACTGCCGATTATAACACTCGGTCCAATATCAGAACGCCTTTTTAATTGAACATTATCGCCAATAATAATTGGTTTGGTAACTTCACAGTCGTACATGATTTCAACATTCTGCCCGATAAAAACTCCTCCTTCATTGTTATAGCTGGGCATTATATAATTTCTCGCCGCACCGGCTACCATGTCCATATTTAAATCAAAATAATCCTTCACACTATCAATTTTTTTGGACTGTAAAAAATGCTTGCCTTCAAAATGCTGTAAACGTTTTTTCCGTTTATAAGAACAGGGATGCTTCAAAAATAACAGGCCATGCCCCGAATCGCTAAGATTTTGCCATGAAGCGTCTTGTGGTAAAAAGCTGTCTGAAAGATGAGCTTTTTTATATTGCAGAAAGAAAAAACCATTAAAAACCAGCAAGCCGTCTTTGCCGAACAACTCTTTGCTGGAACTAATCACCTCTTCAAGCTCAAGTTCCTCGTCAAGGCCCATATAGCTTAGATTCATATCCCATTTAGAACCATCGCCAAAATAATCTTCGATTTCATTTGAGAGGCCTTTCTGGACAATATGTACATCTTTCACTTCGTTCAAAACACAGAACTCAACAAAAAACTCAAGCAGGGGTTTATTACCAATATGCAGCATGTAAGCTTCCGCGTCGGAAAAATACCGGCGGATCCATTCCATACCATGTTCACGGCAATAAATAAGACATTTCATTAAGCTTAACTCCTTATTTAGTATGCGCCGCGGCCGGTGATTACAGCAGGAATCGTTTTTAACAGAATAACAAAATCCCGCCAAATACTATGACTGCCGATGTACTGTTTATCCAGCTCAACTTGTTCCCTGAAAGAAATATCGCTTCGTCCGGAAATCTGCCAGATGCAAGTTATTCCAGGCTTGATATGCAAACGTTTCCGTTGCTCAAGGGTGTAATCCGCGACTTCAGACGGCAGAGGCGGGCGTGGTCCGACCAAGCTCATATCGTTAGTCAAAACATTAAATAACTGCGGTAATTCATCAATACTGAACTTGCGTATAATACGCCCGACAAAAGTTATACGGGGGTCTCTTTTCATCTTAAAAATAACCCCGTCCTGTGATTCATTATGCTTTTCAAGCTCATCCTTGAGCTTTTCAGCGTCAACACGCATGGAACGAAATTTGT
>DAOWBJ010000197.1 GCA_030634125.1 Victivallales bacterium | reverse complement strand
ATCATCACCGTAAAGCATATATTCAACAGAACTGAAAATCTTTTCATCATCACGCAGTGTACGCCCGATAATATCACTGACGGCTTCTTTAGCTGAACGTCCCACATTATCAGTAACGCCGGGTTTAAAGCCCACTGATACCAGAAACGCGCAATCGCCTTCCGGGATGGTTTCGCCGACTACGCCGTTCTGCAGTACCGGGTTTGTCAATGCTTTTGCTGCAGCGCCTGCCTGTTCGTCGGAAATGTCGGCTGAAATCGTATACACATCCCGCGTCCAAACCTCCGCGATCTTCAGGTTCAAAAAATCTGTGATTTGCTGCTGTATGCTGCTCCCGCGGGAGTCGCGCCATTTTCTTAACGGAGATATTTCAATGCGATAGTTCATGCTTTAAAGAATAAACCTTATAGTTATTTAGTTAATATAAACACAGCTAATCATAACAGTAGACTAAAAATGCTTTATAAGCAAGTCAAATTGTCGCAGAAAATTAAAAAAAATACTTTTTTATTTCAGAGTAAATTGTTACAGCCTGAAATTTCCCAAAATATGCAATCTGAACTTGTAAATTATTTACCGGACAGTTATCATAAATTATTCACAAAAACATAATAAACAGGTTTTAAATTATGATGGATCCGCGACATATAATGCTCGTTATCGTGTTCCTGCCATACGTTTTCCGGCTCAGATGATTGCGGTATAGTAAAGTAGAGATACTGGATGTTTAATTTTTTATTCTATTGTGTCTTCTTCGGTCAAACATTCAGGGTAGGGGCTGTCTGGTAAATCTCTGATTTTATATATTAATTCCTCGATTTTTTCACCTATATCACACATTTTCGATAATTGGACAATACGCTTTTCACAAGAGTTTAATTCATTTAGAAAAAGGATTTTTGAAAATAGGTTCGAGGCGTGCAGTAAACTTACCAGAGCGATGTCTTTGGGATCGGGTTTGTCGTTACTTAAAACTAAGTTACGTATTCTGATTTCAACATTAGCAATTTCCTTGTCATCAATCAGAGGATAACGTCGATCCGGGAATATCCATAAAATCTTTTTATCAACTTCCGCTAAAATCCCTTTTTTGAGCAATTCGGCTAAAACCAGCTTCTCAATCCGTTTTGCGTGCGACATTAAAGCTAGTAAAACTTGATCAATCCTTGCTGATTTTTCATGTGATTCCCTTAATATTTCCAGAATGTCATTTAAAATTTGTGATTTTGTACGAGTGGTATCCAGAATATACAAATGTTCTTTATCTGTAGAAATTTTCTTTAGAAAAGTTAATTCAGTCAATACCGCGCCAATCAGTACGGTTTCCAAAACAGGATCGCGCGCGTCTGACATGACTTTACCGGTATCTTCATCAAGTGCCAATAAGTAAATTTCTTCCGCGAAAGACAGCATAACAACTTCCTCCATTTACTTACTATTATACAACGCGATGCGTAAATAATCAATGCTGCAGCTTTCGGAAGATTGCCGGAGACATGCAGCGCATCTTGATAAATATCCTTGAAAAATAATGTCGGTCACAAAATCCTGCACGCTCGGCAATCTCGTCAATCGTCAGTTTTGAATAGCGAAGCAGCAAACACGATTCCTTAATGCGTTTGTGCATCAGGAAACGCTGCGGAGCCAGACCGGTTTCATCCTTGAATAAACGCGCAAAGGCATTGGGATTCATATCGGCAATGTCAGCGAACATTTGATTTGTCAGCCGGTCAGAGTAGTTTTTCTCCATAAACTCAATGACCTTGAATACACGAAGATCATTCCAGCGGCGCTGTAGTTTTTCCCCGGGAACCCGCAATAACATTAACTGCGCCAGCAACAGACATTTCATTGATATTTCTATATTCGGCATATCATCCTGTGCCAGAAGCTCTTTTAAATTATCAATTACAGGCATGATTTCTTTGTCATTTTCCCAGGACATTATTATTCCTGAACAAATATCAAATGGCTCACAAGCCTGAAAATGCAGATAGAAATGATCAATTGCACCATCATTGTCGGCGGAATAACTGGTGTCAGGTGAAATCAGGAAAACTTTGCGCGGCGACAATTTATATTCTTTTCCTTCCGAAGTTATTTTAGCGGAATCATTGAAATTGCAGTAAATACGCCAAAACGGTGCCGCCAAATCACGAAAATGCCATTTAGCCAATTGACTATGATGGCAAACTAAAATTCTAATTTCAGGATTATAATAAGCTTTATGCATAAAACAAACACTTTATATTTAATTTGAACTGATTTAATATAACCGCTTTATGCATAAACTTCCAACGAAAAGGCATAAAAAAAAGCTCCTGTTAATCAGGAGCTTATTTTGATGCTTTTAATTTTACGACTAATAACCGCTATCCTCGTCATCAAACTCGATGTTATCGAAGAAGTCTTCATCTTCCTCAAATACGGCAGGACCGTCGTCGTCATCTAATGTAGACACCGTGATTACAGAACCGCACTCAGGGCAGCAACCATCTTCAAATTCAATCCTGGCCTCATCTACTTCGATGTTGCAATATGGACAAATTGTTCCCATTTTCTAAATTTCCTTACATGAGTATTGCCTTCTTTACTGTATTATATTTATTTTTTGTAATTTGTCAATACCTGAATTATATTTTTTTAAAAAAAATAAAAGAACAAAATATTAGTATGTTTTTTTGAACTCAAATCTTAGCGTATTTTACCTCAGGAAAATAAATCTGATTTTAAAAAAAATTAGTATTTATCCATTTTTATGCTATATTTAATACGTCACAAAGTATTTTGATATACCGATTCAACTATCAATCATTAACTTCATGTCTCAAAAAATAATAAGGTTTTTGTATATGCCATTTGATAAATTAGGTCTGTTGCCCGAGCTCTTGAGCGCGGTAAAGTCGCGGGGGTACGAAAAAAGTACACCGATTCAAGAAAAAACTATCCCGTCAATTCTGGCTGGTCACGACGTGTTGGGCAATGCTCAAACCGGAACCGGCAAAACCGCCGCTTTTACTTTGCCCATGCTGCAATTATTGAACCGTAACAAAACGCAAAACAAAAGTGTTCGCGCTCTGGTGCTGGTTCCAACCCGTGAGCTTGCGGCGCAAGTCAAGGAATGCGTGCGGGAATATGGACAAAATCTGGATTTTAAAGCACTTTGTGTTTTCGGCGGAGTTCCCATTAATCCGCAACTCAAAGCTTTGAAACAGGGAATTGATATTTTAGTGGCGACACCGGGACGTTTGATTGACCACCTTGAGAGAAAAACCGTTGATCTTTCACGTGTTGAAATTCTGATACTTGACGAAGCAGACCGCATGCTTGACATGGGATTTATTAATGACATCAATAAAATTATAGCATTCCTGCCAGCTAAACGGCAAAATCTTTTATTCTCAGCTACCCACGGCAAAGAGGTCAAAAAATTTATAGGCGAACAGTTAAATAACCCGGATATTATAAAAGTCGCGGGAGAAAAAGCCGCCGCCGACCAGGTTAAACAAGTCATACACTTTGTCGAAAAAAACCGCAAACGCGATTTGTTGGCGCATCTTATCAGCTCCGGCGACTGGAAACAAGTTTTAGTATTTACCAGAACAAAGCACGCCGCCAACAAGCTGGCGCGCCAGTTGGAGAATGTCAACATAACAGCCTCCGCGATCCACGCCAATAAAAGTCAAAACGCCCGCACAAAAGCTTTAGCCGATTTCAAAGCCGGTGAAGTCCGGGTTTTAGTGGCGACCGACATTGCCGCGCGCGGCATTGATATAAGTAATTTGCCGCATGTCGTGAATTTTGAACTGCCAAATAGTCCGAAAGACTATGTGCACCGCATCGGCAGAACCGGCCGTGCCGGAGTCGATGGAGTAGCTTTATCCCTGGTTTCCAAGGAAGAAAAAGAGCTTTTAGACAAAGTTGAAAAATTCCTAAAATGGAACATCATGCGTGAAATTGTAAGTAGTTATCCGCGTTTAGGACCACCGCAGGCATACGCCCCGCAGAAAAGCGGAGGCGGACAAAACAAACGTTTTTCTAATAAAAGAAATAAAAAACGTGGTTCAGCGGCGAAACGCTGATCGCTGCCAGAGCAGCGAAAAGACCTGATCCAAACTTATGTTTGGGCGCGGTCCAGCGGAGAAACGCTTCACGGCTAAATCTTTCCCGCGTGAGCGCATCCACAGCTTGGGTAGCCTACGACATCAGCGCAAAGCGATGCGGAGAATATTGCTTGCCGGAGAAGAACTAGTACTCAATAAAGCTTAAATGTTCGCAGTTTTATTAGTCTTATCCAGCCTTGGGTTTAGATCAGAAAACACGGCTGAGACAGCCGTGGCTACATCGCTAAATGTGAAATGATGTAGTCACCTCTGTCTCAGAGGTGCAATGATGCGAACTTTTTAGGTATACAATGTACTAGATGGTTACGCCAAAAGTATAAAAAGGCGGATGCAACGCCTCCGTGGTCAAGCGGCGGAAAGT
>DAOWBJ010000292.1 GCA_030634125.1 Victivallales bacterium | reverse complement strand
TTTGAACATTTTCAACTTTTATCGGCTTGGAATTATCGCCGGGAACAATATTTTTCTGAAGCAAAAAATGATTTTCTGAACGCCGGAAGCTTCCCTTCAGGCTGATAACATCACCATAATTCAGCAAAGGAGCATTGCGCGGCAGCCGTACCGCAGCCGTACCATAGCTTTCATGCCATTTTGTATCACCGCTCAGTTTAACTTTCAGAACTTTTACTGTCATTAAAGTTGGATTGGGCAGCCAGGACACATCGTTACCGCAGCAGGATGTATCAATCACTTTGACCAGTATTTCAGCACCTCGATCGCGATTTCCCAACAAAGAAACGTAAGAAGAAGCAGTGATTTTTTGATGAATATTCAAACTTCCCAAGCCGATACAGATTGAGAGGAACAGAATTATGAATTGTTTGCGTGATAACAAAAATGCCCCGCCGACAATAATCGGCGAGACACTTAATAAAATTTTCCACCACGCTAAATCCGGAAATAAAACCTGCGGCAGAATCGCGTTAATAATGCCAAGGAGAATCAATAGAGCCGGCATTTTAGCACCTGCCCTGCCCGAACGCAATTCGTCTAACGCGTTTTTTGCAAAATTAATGATTCTGCTATAGATTTTCACCTCAACTTAGGGGAAACGCGGACGACGGGTTCTGGATACCATCATCGGCTTGCATGGAGGTGGAGTAGCAATAACCTGGATCCCTTTACCGAAGCTTCTTTTCCAGAAAAACACATACATAGTAGCGTCAAAGTTGGGCTTCACAATGGGTTCACCCATAAGAAATTTAAGTTCTTCATCAGTAGCGTTCGGGAGTTTTTCCAGAGCATATTCGCGCATCATTTTGATTGATGACCTGGGGTCTCTGATACGCTTAAAGTCTTCCTGCATCTGCTTAAAAACCTCATTCGCTTCAATTCTTCTGGGCGTTGGTCTTTTATCGGCACACCCGGTCAAACACATCCCCGCGACAATCAATACCGCGACTACGGCAAAACTTGATAATTTCATATTATTTCCTTATCTTGTTCCTTGTTAAAATTTTTATTTTTTTCAAAAACACCACATATTGTGAGAATTATAAGGATAATCCCTATAATCTGAATTGGAATAATGCAACGAGAAATATTAAGTTGACTTGCTGCTGATTCCTGTAGAACAACTTTACCCTCTACTATTGCATTAAAAATTTTACTCTTATCGTAAACCAGATACAAAAAAGGCAGAATTACCATAGCAACTCCTAATTGAAACTGCCATTTTCGCTGTGTCTTTAAATTTAACATTTACTTCCTTTTTTGCAGGATTAATTAAATTCCGTTCAGAGAAGTGCGCTTTAAGTAGTGCCAGGTGCAGCCTGCACCGGCATCGAATGATTTTAGGCAGAATATAATCTTTGCACTTGTCAAAGACTTCGGCGGTCGGGGCGCAGGCTGCACCTCCGACTACTCAAAACTCCAATGTCACCAAGGCTACTTATTAACTGCACTTTTCTGATTATCAAACAACTTTTTATTTTATATTTACACTAAACTCGTTGAACATAAAAACGCACTGAAGTATTGCGCATTTCCACAAATGCCCCTAAATTGTTTTGAGTATAAGCACTCAAAACACTTACCGGCTCAAAACCCGCCGGCTTGCCGTCGTTAATAACAATATACTCGTAATCGTTTTTAGATTCAATAGTAAATTCAATTTCTATCAGATCCCCGCTCAAAATTTTAGCAAAATCATCAATCGCGACGCGAATGTCAGGGCAAATAGTTTGGGTTAAAAACACGAAAGCTAAGGTTTGACCCTGGTCGACTTAGTTTGAAAGTTTATATACCTGACATAACACAAAAAAACTTAAAGTCAAATAAAAGCTCTAAAAAATAGCTTCTAAGGCATTTTTTAAACTACATAAAAAATTATAACAATCTTATTCTAAATTAGTTACATTTTTTATTTGAGTGGCTGACCCCGCTCGGCTTTCCCCGCTCGGCTTTAAATTTTTGATTTTATTTTTTAGAGTAGGATGCGAAGAATGGAGTATGTATAAAGATTTTGTTTGACATTGTAATCTTTGAAGCCTCCGTAATTGAGATTTGAAAGATGCTAGGCGGCGAATTGAACGTTTAAGTTGTTTCTCACTATTGCGTATATTTTTATTATAAATACGTAATTGCCTTCTCAATTTGGCAGTAGGAAGACCAGAACCTTGTGAACCGATAGTGTTGCCATCATTATCTACTTTTGTTATAATACTATTGTTTTTTAAAAAAATAATATACTTTTCCCGATCAGCTTTTATTGTCTTTTTATCACTAGGTATTTTCTGTTCTAACTTTTGAATAGTTTTTTTTAATGTTTTTTCCCTAATGTTCAAACGCTCAAAATATTGTTTTGCATTTACGAGGCGTAGACTAAAATCTTTTTTCACCTCCCAATGAGGCTCATATATTTTTTTGTTTAAGTCGCGAGCATAGTATTTCCCCTTGTATAATACTCTTTCAAGCAACTCGCCCTCTACAAATACATTGTAGCGTAATTCTTTGATATATTTCAACCTGTTATTTTTTGATTTTGGAATTGTAAAAAAACACCATTCGCCATTGTACTTAAATGCCTCTTTTATATTCTGAGGAGAAGGATTTTTGGCTCCCGTATTTTTTGTTTTTAGGAGTTCAGAAAATTTAAAGATATAAGTTTTTCCTTTGCTTTTTATTATTAAATTATCTTTTTCTACCACAATTGATTCAATATCCGAATTTGCTGAACGCTGTATTATTTCAGTTCCTGATAAAAGAATACAACATGAAAATAAAGCTAATATTGCATTTTTCTTTAACTTTTTTTTTCGTCGAGTAGGCATAATATGGTTCTCCTTAATTTGTTTAATTTTCTATTTATCTTTGTAACAAACTTCAATGCTCCTCACTCAAAAAAATAAGCATCAGATAGTAGGTCGTGGAGGGCTTGTAAGCTTCTTCTTTATCATTCTAACAAAATCTCGC
>DAOWBJ010000314.1 GCA_030634125.1 Victivallales bacterium | reverse complement strand
GGTATGGACATTATCGCCGATGATTGCCCCTATTTTTCGGCGTTCCGTGTCAATCAACTGGTTGTTTACCATTGATTTGTGATTTTTCCCGTCATGCCGCAGATTGGCGGTAATAGTGCCGGCGCCAAGATTGGTGTCCGGGCAAATAATAGAATCGCCGATATAACTCAGATGCCCGACTGAAACTTTATTCATTATGAGGCAGTTTTTTATTTCAACGGCCTGTCCGATATGACAATTATTGTCGATATAAGTATTGCCGCGAATATAACAATTAGGTCCTATTTTGCAGTTTTTCCCGATAATTACTTTGCCTTCAATATAGACTCCCGGCAGTATGACCGTTCCTTTGCCAACGTGAAGCACTCCGTCAATATTAGCGGCACTGGAAACATTGCCCTCTATTTTATTTTCAGAAATTTCAGCAATAAGTCTTTCGTTTGCCGCGAGGATATCCCATGGATATATCAAGTCCAATGATTCATCGTCCGCCTTTATCTTTTTATATTCTCCAGAGTCGGAACAGCTTAATTTAACAGCCTGAGAGCCGTCTTTACGCAGGATGATTATATTTTCAGAACTGTTGACAACTTTTTTTATCATCGCCTTTGAAGGCCAGAAATCCGCCTGAACTTCCAATTCCGATTCCGCGCGCGAGGCGCGTTTTTTTTTGTTGAACAAATTTTTCAAATGCGCCTCGACAGTAACTCCGGCGATATGAATTTGATGGAGTTGACGACTGCAGGTTAAAGGCTCCATTGTAACTGGAGAACCGACTTTATTAACAGTGACATTTATCACTTAAAAAACTCCTTTTTCTAAAATTGTTCACAGTACACCCGCCGCATTTATTACATTCTATCTCGTCACCTGCTAAATCTTTATCTGTCTTGTAACGTTGTTCACAGCTTTTACAATTAAATCTAATCATTATTGCGGGCTCCATATAAAATTATTAATAAACATACAACAAATAAAGAAATAAATCAATCGAATTTGCAATTATTATATTTTAGTTTATAATAAAAGAACCTGTATCTGAACTTATATTAGATATATAGAATAAATTTAATTACCAGGAGCTGATATGCAACTGCAAGGTGTTTACACGGCATTGGTTACTCCATTTTCTAATGGAGAGATTGATTATGCCAAATTACGCGAACTCGTAGAACGTCAAATTGCCGGCGGAGTTGACGGTATTGTTCCGGTTGGAACTACCGGGGAATCCCCAACACTTAACTGCGTTGAACATCAAAAACTTATTGATGAAGTTATAAAAACTACTGATAAACGCTGCACAATTATTGCCGGAACCGGTGCTAATTCAACATCTGAAGCGATAGAATTGACAAAACACGCCAAAGCGGCAGGCGCGGACGCAAGTCTGCAGGTTACTCCATACTACAACAAACCGACTCAGGAAGGACTTTACCGTCATTTTTCCACAGTCGCGGATGAAACCGGTCTGCCGATTGTCTTGTACAACGTCCCCGGACGTTCCGGCGTGCCGATTGCGGTTGATACCGTCGCGCGTTTGAGCAAAAACCAAAACATTATAGCCGTCAAAGAAGCCGCCGGGAGCGCGGAGCGCGTCTCGCAAATTCTTGACGTCTGCGATATTACTGTTCTCAGTGGTGATGACGCTTTGACTTTACCGATGATGTCGGTCGGAGCTAAAGGCGTTGTCAGCGTGGCTTCAAACATCATTCCCGCGGAAATGAAAGCGGTGGTTGATGCTTTTGCCGCGGGCAATACGCAAAAAGCTCTTGAACTGCACTTGAAATATTATTGCATTTTCCGGGATCAGTTTATCGAAACCAACCCGATTCCAATAAAAACAGCTTTAGCTATGGCTGGAATTATCAAAGAAGAATTCCGTTTGCCTTTATGCGAAATATCTGATGTTAACCGCACAAAACTCGCGGCTACTTTGAAACGTTGCGGAATTCTATAAAGCGGGGAAGCGTCTGTGTCTAAGATTTTATTGGCGACACCACGAGGTTTTTGCGCGGGGGTTACCCGCGCCCTCAAATGCGTTGACGAAGTCCTGGACGAATATCCGCCGCCGGTATATATTTATCATGATATAGTACACAATACTTTTGTCATAAATGAGTTAAAGAAGCGCGGTGTGATATTCGTTGATTCCCTTGATGATGTTCCTGACGGACAAGTAATTATTTTCAGCGCGCACGGGGTTTCTCCGACAGTAGAGCGCGATGCCGTTGATAAAAGTCTTAAGGTTATTGACGCGACTTGTCCGCTGGTAAAAAAAATCCACAATAAAGTCAAGAATTATCTTAAACAGAAAAAGCTGATTATTTTAATCGGACACAGGGATCATCCTGAAATTGTCGGAACTCTCGGACAAAGCAAGGGCAGGGCGTTAGTGGTCGAATCTCTGGACGACGTAAAAAGACTGCCTGACTTAATTCCCGGGCAAGTGGCGGCATATCTCACGCAAACTACTTTAAGCCATGAAGATATTGCTCCGATCATAAAAGCTTTACATGAAAAATATCCTGAACTTGAGGGTAATGGTGATATTTGTTATGCCACCACCCACCGTCAGGAAGCGGTCAGGGAATTAGCGAAACAATGTGAACTAATCATTGTCATAGGTTCAAAAAAGAGTTCCAATTCAAACCGTTTATGTGAAACCGCCGAGCATTGCGGCGTAAAAGCGGTTTTAATC
>DAOWBJ010000179.1 GCA_030634125.1 Victivallales bacterium | reverse complement strand
ATTAACTGGATTAAAAGAAAAAACTGTTGTTTCCGCGGCAACAATTGACGCACATAGCGGAGTTCCCGGAATGGGTGTATGTAAAGCTGGCGTTATGTCATTGATTATGGGAACATCTTCTTGTCATTTAGTTATGTCTGATGAGGTAGAGCTTTTTGATGGATATGCCGGAGTTGTAAAAGATGGTATTTTACCAGGATTTTATGGATATGAATCGGGACAAAGTGCTGTCGGAGATATCTTCGCCTGGTTTGTAAAAACATTTGTGCCAAATTCAGAAAATCCATTCAAAGAAATAACATCAAAAGCAAAACTGCTACATCCTGGAGCAAATGGATTAGTAGCATTGGATTGGCATAATGGAAATAGAAGCGTATTGATGAATGCTGATTTATCAGGTTTGATTTTAGGATTAAATATCAATACAAAACCTGAAGAAATTTATCGCGCATTAGTTGAAGGCACCGGTTTTGGAACAAAAGTTATTATTGATTCTTATATGGATAATGGAATTGAAATAAAAGAAATCGTTGCTTGTGGCGGGTTAACAAAAGATAAATTTTTAATGCAAATATATACAGATATTCTTCAAATTCCAATTAAAGTTGCAGCAACGCCTCAAGCAGTCGCGTTAGGTTCCGCGATATTCGCAGCTGTTGCGGCTGGAAAAGAAAATGGCGGTTATGATTCGATTGATATGGCTGTTGAAAAAATGACAAAACCATTTATTAAAACTTTTGAACCTAATACAGATTTAAAAGATATCTATCAGGATTTATTTAATATTTATAAAAAAGTTCACGATTTCTTCGGACAAGATAATCCTGAATTAATGAAAACTTTAAAAGATATTAAAACTCGTTAGAGCTAATTAAAACAGGAATCAAAGTTTATGCAGTCTCAAGAATGGATTGAACGTAATCATAAATATACACTGACCGATGGAAACAGTGGTTTTTCAATTGCTTTTGCCGGGATGAAGTTTTCAGACGCTGATCTGGATAAGATGGCGGTCAAATTTGACCGCGCTAAACGCGAAATGGCTCGCATTGAAGCCGGGGAAATAAAAAATCCCGATGAAAATCGTCAGGTTACTCATTTTTCTGACCGTACAGCCTATCCGAAAAGTAAAGAATTTAAGGCAGTTGAAAAATTTGCCGAGGAGCAGCGAAGCGGCAAAATAAGCGGGGAGGGAGGGCGTTTCCGCTCATTGGTCGTCAACGGTATCGGTGGTTCGGCATTGGGACCTCAGCTCTTGCAGTTTGCTCTTAACGGTCCTTACTGGAATGAGTTGAAAGAAGCTGACCGTAACAGCAATTTAAAAATTTATTTCCTTGATAATACAGATTCCGCGGGCTTCGCGGATGTGCTGGCGGTTATTGATCCGGCGACGACTCTGGTCGCGACTGTTTCCAAGTCCGGCGGCACGCAGGAAACCCGCAATAATATGATTGCCCTTGAAGACTGCTATTATGAAGCGGAGGTGGATTTCGCACAACACGCCGTGGCTGTTACCATGAAAGAGAGCAAACTCTGGAAGCACGCTGAAGAAGACGGCTGGCTGAAGGTTTTTGAGATGGCTGAATCTATCGGCGGACGTACCAGCGAAACAAGTATTGTCGGGCATCTCCCGGCGGCTATGGCGGGGATTGATTTTAAAGAATTCCTTGACGGCGCAGCTTTTATGGACGAATGGACCCGCAACGAAGATCCCCGCTCGAATCCAGCTTATATGCTGGCGGCGATGTGGTATATTGCCGGTAAAGGCAAAGGCGACCGCAATATGGTTATCGTGCCTTATTCCGACCGTTTAATACTATTGTCGCGCTACTTCCAGCAACTGGTGATGGAGAGTCTCGGCAAAGAAAAAGACCTCGACGGTAAAACCGTACATCAGGGCTTGAACGTTTTTGGCAACAAAGGCGGCACAGACGCTCACGCTTTTATTCAGCAGTTAAATGACGGACGTGATGATTTTTTTATCACTTTTATTGAAGTCCTGGAGGACGCGATGATTCTGCCTATTGATGAATCATCCAGCATGGGAACCTATCTGCACGGTTTCCAGGAAGGTTTATCCGCTGCTCTGCGAAGCAACGGGCGTCAGACTATTAATATCACGATTGAGGAAGTCAGTGAGTATAACCTCGGTATGATTATCGCCATGTACGAACGCGCTGTCGCGGTTTATGCTGAATTTATTAATGTCAATGCTTTTCACCAGCCCGGTGTGCAGGCATATAAACTTGCCGCTCAAGGTATTCTTGATTTACGTCAGAAGTTCACGATTGCGATCATGGAACTCGAAGAGTTCAGCGGTACTGCCGCTGACTTCGCGGCAAAAGCCGGTTTAGTTGATGATGAAGTCGAAATAGGCGGTCTATTAGCGAAAGCCGCGTTGAACCGCAATGTTGTCAGTCGTGAATACGATGCCGGAAAAGGCTGGATTTACAGTATAAAATGAGTTCCGCTAAATTCATAATATCCACAGAACAGGCGGCGCGGACTTTAAAAGTCCAGCCGCCTGATAACTACCGTAATGTCGAGAAAAAATATCCGCTTCTGGTCAGTGATTATTATTTGAATTTGATCGACAACTCCAGAAAAGATATAGAAAACGATCCGATTTGGCTGCAATGCATGCCTTCGGCTGATGAGTTGAAGGATGAAAACAGCGATTTAGACCCGCTTGCCGAAGAAGTGCAAATGGCGGTGCCCCGCTTGATCCACCGCTATCCGGACCGCGCGGTACTGCTGGCGACAGGCAAATGCGCCACACGCTGCCGTTTTTGTTTCCGCAAACGCACCTGGACCGACGGCAGGGAATTATTTGATATTTCCAAAGCCGAACTAGCTGAATTCTGCACGTATCTGCGAGTCACTCCGACAGTTTCAGAAGTGTTGATTTCCGGCGGCGATCCATTGATGTTGTCCCGCGAAAATTTACGTTTTATTCTAGACGAATTAAACTCAATCGAATCCATTTCCGTGTTGCGTCTGGGAACTCGTGTACCGGTAACTTTGCCTGCGCTGGTGAATCCGGAAACGATTAAAATGCTGGCATCATATCCGGGTTTATGGTTGATGACGCATTTCAATCATTCCAGAGAGCTGACTGCTGAAAGCATCGCGCTGTGCCGGAAATTTATCAAATCCGGCATACCGCTATTGAATCAAACAGTATTGCTTAAAGGAGTCAATGATAATGCCGAAACATTGGAAAAGCTTTTCCGCCAGCTCATTACGGTAAAAATCAAACCGCATTATTTATTTCATGTTGACCCTGTCCGTGGAGTCCGGCATTTTGCTACCGGCATTGATAAAGGTCTGGATATTTTAGCCCGATTCCGTTCAAATCTATCATCTTTAGCGGTGCCGGCTTTTGCGATTGACCTGCCCGAAGGCGGCGGTAAGGTCGCGTTACAGCCTGAATACTGCTGTGAGGGGAAATATCCTTCGGTTGTCGATGGGCATTTGATTGAATATTAATAATAATAATAAAACCGCTGGACCAGCGAGCCGTTGCATCCGGCTTTTTTTATTTTTTTATTATCTTATTATCTCTATAATTTTTTTCGCGATATTCTTTTTGCTGTCCATAGAGATTTCTATTTTTTTGCCGTCTTTGGATAACAATGTTACGGCATTGCTGTCTGAGGCAAAACCGCTGTGCGCTTTGCTGATATCATTTGCCGCTATCCAGTCAAGATTTTTACGCCGCATTTTGCCTTGCGCGTTGGCTATTAAATTTTCGCTTTCCGCCGCAAAACCTACCAGCACCTGCCCTTCCGGCTTGTTTTGACCCAAGGTAAATAAAATATCTTCAGTCGCTTCGAGTTCTATTGTTAAATTACCGGAAGTTTTTTTAATTTTGTAGTCATAGCTTTGTATGGGGGTGAAATCAGCAACAGCGGCGGCCATGATAACCAGATCCGCCACAGGAGCTTCCGCGCAAACCGCTTTTGCCATTTCGGCGGCGGATTCTACTTTTATCAAGCGGACATTATCAGGGACAGTCAAGCTTACCGGTCCGCTGACCAGAACCACTTCCCAATCAAGTTCAGCGGCAACAGCGGCTAAAGCATAGCCCATCTTTCCAGTTGAACGGTTGGAAATAAACCTGATAATATCAATTTTTTCACGGGTCGGCCCGGCGGATATTAATACTTTCATTTAGCATTTCCCCTGAATAAAAGGGTTTTTATCAGGAAACTGACTGGGATGACGCAGTAAGCGACAGCCTTGACACATGAAATTTTCAAGTCCGTAAATAACAGCGTCTTTCTCAGCTTTGCGAATTGACACTTCACTACCTTGCGGGATTTCGATAATATCAGGGTTATTGTCCGCGACCATAACTCCCGGACCGCGAATTATTTTTACTCTGACTACAGCATCTTCCGGCAAAACTAAATGATTAACGACTTCGGTGCTGTTGCTGAACGCCAGCCCCAAGCCGATTTTAAAAATACTGTGCGTAATACTGCGGTAATATGCAGTACTGCCATGAATCGTTGCCATACCTACCGCATCCCCGACAATTTCGTTGGCGTAAAGTTCATCATCAATCCAGACCCGGTAACGCATAGCTCTGCCGCGGTTGTAGTTGTGAATAAAAATATCGTTAAGCCCGAGTATTTCCTTACCGTCAAAACAGCTGTATAATTTTGAACTAATTGTTTTAGACGTTTTTCCGGTACAAAAATCATCAAGTTGTTTTT
>DAOWBJ010000087.1 GCA_030634125.1 Victivallales bacterium | reverse complement strand
CACCTGTTCATACGAGGCGCGCAAATACGGAGTGCATTCCGCAATGCCCGGTTCAATGGCGCGGCGGCTTTGCCCCGATGGTATTTTTACTCCTGTAAATATGTCTAAATATGCCGCGGTTTCCAAGCAGATAAACAGCATTTTCCACGAATTCACCGATCTGGTCGAACCCATGTCCATGGATGAAGCCTATCTGGACGTTACCAGCAACAAAATAAACTGCCCTTCGGCGACTATTATCGCGCAAATGATTCGGAAAAGAATTCAGGAAGTTACCATTTTGACCGCTTCCGCCGGAGTTTCGTACAATAAATTTATCGCTAAAATAGCCTCTGACATCAAAAAGCCTGATGGTTTAACCGTCATTCTGCCAAGCCAGGCGGAAGCTTTTCTGGACGACTTGCCAGTAGGAAAATTTTTCGGTATCGGTAAAGTTACCGCTAAAATATTGAATGGTATCGGCATCAAATACGGTCGGGATTTAAAATGCCTTAGCCTTGATGATTTAGTCGTACGTTTCGGTAAATCCGGCAGATGGTATTACAATATCGTCCGGGGCATAGACAACAGCCCCGTAAACCCAGACTGGCAGCGCAAATCATTAGGGCGAGAGACAACTTTCGAGGAAGACATTAGTGATTCCGGCGAAATCAAAAAAGTTATTTACAATCTATGCGACGAGGTATCCAAACAATTAGGTCAGTATGGATTAGAGGGGCGCACGGTTACCTTAAAAGTCCGTTACGATGATTTCCAAACCGTAACGCGCGGACAAACATTTTCACGTTTAACAAAGCAAATGGATGTTATTTATAATGCGGCCATGGAATTGCTTTCGCGTACTCAAGCCGGTGAGCGCAAAGTCCGCCTGCTCGGAGTAACTGTCTCAAATTTCCCCACTCCCGAAGAACTGGCGGGTCCAATACAACTGGAATTTCCGTTTTGAGCCTGGTAGTGCCAGAAGCAGCCTTGCTTCGGCACATAGAGATTTTGATCAGGCGATAATCTTGTGTTTTGTCAAAGATGCTTGTCGCGGAGCAAGCTGCTCCCGCGACTACTTTCTAAGTCTTTTGATTCGTTCTAATACGGGAGGGTGTGAGTAGTTGAAATAGGCGTATAGTTTCTGCGGATATAAATTTGCCAGATTATCTACGGACAGCTTGACTAAAGCATTCGCCAATGGCTTGCCTGAGCCTGTCAGCTTCAACGCGAAATCATCCGCCTGTCTTTCAAAATGACGCGAAATTGCATTGAAAAACAATGGCATCGCCCATAAAATTATGCCGCCAATAAAACTTAGAACTATCAGCTTGGCAAAAAATGTATCAATCTGCAATTTGAATATTATAACTAAAATATCACTTTGAAGCAACATAAACGCTATGTAAAATCCAATTGCGGATAAGGCTTCGAAAAGTATTAAATTCTTGAGAACATGTTTCTTGCGGCAATGTCCGGCTTCATGAGCGATGACCGCAAGTAATTCTTCTTTTGACATGCTTTCAAGTAAAGTATCAAAAACCACGATTCTTTTGACTTTGCCCAGACCTGTAAAATACGCGTTGGAATGCTTGCTGCGTTTTGAAGCGTCCATTGTGTAAACTCCGCTGACCTCAATACCTGCTTTTTTCAACAAAATGATAATATCTTTGGCTAAGTCCTCATCTTCGATCGGAGTAAATTTATTGAATAAAGGATCGAGTATATAAGGGGAAATATAAATCACAAATAAAGTAAAAAAGAAAAAGAACGCCCACACCGGGAACCACCACCATGATGGAATAAATTTAACTAAGCCAAAAGCGCCAAAAAGCATAATCGAGAAAAATACCGCTGAAACCAGCAAGCCTTTGGCTAAATCCCAAAGCCACAGGCGGAAACCCATATTGTTAAAACCGAAACGCCGTTCAATACTAAAAGTTTGATAAAGATTAAATGGAATATTGAGAACAGTCTTTGAAAAACTTAAGACTATAACAAAAATCACTCCCCAAACCGCGAACGGCAAGTGGTGTTGATTATGATAATCAAAAAGCGTTTTATTGTACCAGGTAAGAACTCCGCCAAAAATAAAGATCAAAGTAATTACTTCATTATAAATCGTATGTATTGTCCTGAAACGTGAATTGGCAAAAGTATAAGCTTTGCTTTTCTCAAGGTCAGCTAATTCAATAACCCCGGCAAATTCAGCGGGAATTTCCGAACCGTGTTTTTTGATATGGCGCAAATTCAAGAATTCAATAATAAAAGCCCCCAGACAAATAAGGACGTAACACAATATAATTACCGGCAATACCCATTCCATAACAATACGATTTCCTTTCTCTAAGTTAGATACTATCTAAAATACTTTGCCGTTATACTCAATTCAAACAAAATTATAGAATTTTTCATACTTTAAAATTTGGACAAAAAAAATGAGTGAGAAGATTCTCACTCAATAATTTAAAGTGCCCGGAAGCTTAAAATTAAGCTTTCTTGAACTTACCTGTACGAATACAAGCAGTACACATTTTAACAGTTTTGACAGTTCCGTCTTCAACGATTCTGACTTTTTGAATATTAGCTTTAAAAGTGCGTTTATTGTTTTTCACAACGTGTAAACCAATTCCGCCGTCTTTTTTGGCTAAACCCTTGCGGACTATGCTTCCGCCAAATACTTTTCCTTTATCACAAAGGTGACATACATTACTCATTGTTCATCTCCGTTATAGCGTTAAAAACCGCATGTCGCGTCATTTTATGTTTTACATCACTAAAATTATTATGAAATGGTGGGTTGACTGGGACTCGAACCCAGGACCACCGCCTTAAAAGGGCGATGCTCTACCGACTGAGCTATCAACCCACCAGGAGCATCCAAAATCAATTGAATGAGCTTTTATTATACTCATAGTTTTGATTTTTGCAAATGCTGCTCGTTTTTTTTTTTACTTTTTTTCATATTTCTTTATCCGATAAATTGCAGAACGGCATTGTTTACACTACATTTAATATATCATTTGCCATTTTAAACAGTAATTTTGAATATCAAAGGAAACGAGATTATGGTTACCATCAAGACCTCCATGGGAGATATTAAGCTGGAACTTTTCGAAAAAGAAGCCCCGAAAACAGTAGCAAGTTTTTTACGTTATGTCGATGAAAAACATTACGACAATACTATTTTTCACCGTGTGATCGATAACTTCATGGTTCAAGGCGGCGGTTTTGATGCTGATTTCAACCAGAAAGCGACTAACGAACCAGTCGAAAATGAAGCTGCTAATCAAATCAGCAATACCATCGGCACTGTCGCGATGGCGCGTACATCAGATCCGCACAGCGCAACGTCTCAATTTTTCATCAATCTGGTTGACAATGATTTCCTCGATTTCAAGGCTCCGACCGCGCAAGGATTCGGCTATTGTGTTTTCGCCAAAGTAGTCGAAGGCATGGACGTGGTTAACGAAATGAAAAAAGTAACTACCGGTTTCCGCGGTCCTCATGGTGATGTCCCTGAAGAAAACATTATTATCAAGGAAATCGTTCGCGCCTAATGGAATTCCGACCCTGCATAGATTTACATAAGGGCAAAGTGAAGCAGATTATCGGCGGAACTTTGACCGATGACAACAGCCGGGTGCAAACTAACTTTGAATCAGAACATGATTCAGCGTATTATGCGGAACTTTACCGCAAAGACGGTTTGCGCGGCGGTCATGTAATCATGCTCGGTCCCGGCAACCGTGAAGCCGCCCGCCAAGCTTTAGCCACCTATCCCGGCGGTCTGCAGGTCGGCGGCGGCATCAACTGCGGCAACGCTTTGGAATGGCTTGAAGCCGGCGCGGCGCAGGTAATTCTAACGTCCTGTATTTTTGCTGACGGCGAACTCAAACAGGATAGCCTGGACAAAGTTTTCAACTTAGTCGGGCGCGGCAATCTGGTACTCGACTTAAGTTGCCGTTTGCGTGACGGCAAATATTACATAGTTACTGACCGCTGGCAGAAGTTCACGACTTGCGAAGTCAACGCGGCCAGCTTAAATCAACTTGCCGGATACTGCGCGGAATTTTTAATTCACGCGGTGGATGTCGAAGGAAAACAAGCTGGTATCGATACAGATTTAATAAAAATCATGGCGGAACACTCCACGATTCCGGCAGTTTACGCCGGCGGCGTCCGTTCCCTCGAAGACATTGACTTAATCCGTAAAATCGGGCAAAATAAAATTGATTTCACCGTAGGCTCCGCACTGGATATTTTCGGCGGAACATTGAAATACAACGATGTCTTAAAAGCAGGTTATTGATTTAACCCCGTTCCACAAGGCTCCGTGTAAATCAATCTTTTTGCGTTCGCGGGTCGCCAGGGCAATCGGTACATGAGTAAAACGATCATTCCAATGCCCGATTACAATGTCTGAACGCCCGGCCATCGCCGCGTGAACAGCGTTTTGCGCCAGCATCATGCAGAATACCGCGTCCGTACCATAAGCTGGAGTACTGCGGATCATATAACTCGGGTCAAAATACTTTATATTTACTTCTGTGTTACACTCTTTGAAATAAGATTTTATTTTACTCTTGAGAAAAACACCAATATCTTTATGTAAAGTATTCCCGGAAGCGTCTTTGTCTTGTCCTCCTTCAAAAAACTCCTGTCCCGCACCTTCGGCGACAAGTATCACCGCATGATTTTTGCTCTTTAAACGATTTGCCAGATGTCCCAGAAATGAATCATTTCCACCTTCCAGTTTAATATTTTCTTCAGGCACTATGCAGTAATTCACATGGGAATTCGCCAAAGTCGCGTAAGCGGCGATAAATCCGCTGTCCCGACCCATTACTTTAATCAAACCGATTCCGTTGTAAGCACCCTTGGATTCGTTATGCGCGGCGGTAATAACCGAATTTGTCTCATAAACCGCGGTTTCAAAACCAAAAGATTTATCAATTGAGCAAATATCATTGTCAATCGTTTTCGGAATACAAACCACACTGATTGACAATTTGCGTTTTTTGATAACCTTCACCACATCATGCGCGCAACGCAAAGTACCATCACCGCCGATACAAAATAAGATGTTAATATTCATACGTACCAGCGTATCGACCATGCGTTCCTCATCCTGCCGTCCACGTGAAGAACCAAGAATAGTGCCGCCGTATTCGTGTAATTCATCAACATTATCAGCTGTCAATATCAGCGGATTAAGCTTGAAATCAGGAATCAAGCCGCGATACCCGTAACGAATTCCATAAACCACCGGCACATGATAGTGCTGCTTCAAAGTACAAGTCAAGCCCTTAATAACATCATTCAAGCCGGGACAAAGACCTCCGGCCGTCAAAATCGCCGCCTTACTCCAGGCAGGATCATGAAAAATTTTCTCGCGCGGGCCAGCCAGCTCAAAAGATGGCAATTCAGCTAAATTATCCGCGTATTTTTCTAATTCCGAAATCTTCGTGTCATAAGCAATACGCGCGTCATCATCAACAAATTCACCCATTTCGTAAGGTGAGGATATTTTGTTTTCACCTAAATGCTCGACTTTAAAATCACTCTTTTGCATATCCTTAAACTCCTTTATTTATTGAAACAATTAGCTCTAAATTCATTAAAAGTGTCGTTTTCTAAAGATTCGCGTATTTCGCGCATTAGATTGATAAAATAATATAGATTATGCAGCGTTAATAAACGCATACCTAAAATCTCGCCGACATTCAATAAATGTCGGATATAAGCTTTAGTAAAGTTACGACAACAGTAACAATCACATTTTTCGTCAATCGGAGTAAAATCCTCGCTGTAACGCCCGGCTTTAACCGGGATAGTCGTTCCGTCCGAAATATACGCGCTGCCGTGCCGCGCCAGACGCGTCGGGATAACACAGTCAAACATATCAATACCGCGCGCCACCGACTCGACAAGCTGCCCGGGAGTTCCTACACCCATCAAATAATGCGGTTTTTCCTCCGGCAAATGCGGAACAGTCCAGTCCAGAACCTCGAACATCATGTCTTCGGGTTCGCCAACACTCAAACCGCCGACAGCATAACCTTCAAAACCAATATCAACCAGGCTTTTAGCGGATTCCTCACGTAAGTCCTTGTACATCGATCCCTGCACGATTCCAAACAACTGCTGACCGTCATTAAGCTTTTGATCCCGCGAAACAGCTTCCCAGAGGGTAGTTTGCCGCATAGATTTTTCAGCAGTCCTGTAATCCGCCGGATAAGGAGTGCATTCGTCAAAAGCCATCACAATATCAGAATCTAAAGTCCGCTGTATAGACATGGATTCCTCGGGTCCCAGAAAAAAACGGCTCCCGTCAATGTGCGATGCGAAATGCACACCTTTTTTAGTAATTTTGCGCAAAGACGACAGGCTGAATACCTGAAAACCGCCGCTGTCAGTCAAAATCGGACGATCCCAGCCCATGAATTTGTGCAGTCCACCGGCTTTCGCCATAATATCCATGCCGGGCTTCAAAAATAAATGATATGTATTGCCGAGAATAACTTCAGCGTTCAAATTCACTAATTCTTCCGGCGACATCGCCTTGACCGAGGCACGAGTGCCTACCGGCATAAATATCGGCGTATTAATTTCACCATGCCGCGTAGTCAAAACCCCGCGTCGCGCCCCCGTATCCGGGCATTTCTTTAAAACTTTAAAACTCATTTTATAAACATTCCTTCAAAAATTTCAGCCACTTTATCTCCTTCGCCAAGAGCTTCAGCAATACGAGCCGCAAACTCAAATGCCGCGCCTACGCCTTTGCCGGTAACAATTCGTCCATCTCTTTCAGTCATGCGTCCGGTCGGCACATTTCCATTCAAATATTCCTCAAAACCTGGATAGGCTGTAATAGTTTTGCCATTTATCAAACCAAAACGAGCTAAAGCAATCGGTGCCGCGCAAATAGCCGCCACAACTCCACCACCAACATAAACAGT
>DAOWBJ010000041.1 GCA_030634125.1 Victivallales bacterium | reverse complement strand
CCCTGCCCAGAAGGTCCATAATACGGCACCGGCAGGGGTGGTGTTTTGAATTGAATACCAGCCTTTTTCCGCGACAAGACACGCTACCCGCCACACACCTAACGGGTTGAAAGCCAGTCGCCATAGCTCAACCCCCTCTGTGGCGTATCTGTTCAAAAGAACATATTCAAAAGTAACCCATGCGGCGTAAAGCGCGAAAATCCCGGAGACCAGGCCAAAACAAAATGCGAATAAACTGTTACGTGTTTTAAAAAACTGAAGCACTATGGCAGTGCAAAACCCGATGCCAAGAGCAAAGCCCAAAGTCAATAAAAAGCTCAAGTATCCGACAAAGGGTATATATATTACGGAATACGCGTAGGCAAAGGCGAGTAAAGTCGATATAATTAAAAGAATGGGCACTCCAAGAACTAATTGGGGAGCGATTTTCCCGGAGTGAGAATAAAACTGCCTTGAGTCCATACTGCTGCCTGCTGATAATTTGCTATTCCTTGACTGCATGGATTTTTCACATTTGGCGCAAAGAGTTTCATTATCAGAAACATTAGTTCCACATTTTTCACACAACATAACTATCTCCTTAAATAATTAATATTATACTAAGGTAATTGTGTAATTGCGAAAAAGCAATAAAAAGAGCAAAAAAAGAGCAGGCGTTAAGCCTGCTCTTTTAAAAATGTTACTATAGTAATTGTTTACTACTATTGTGGAATAACGTTTTTAGCGCATGGACCTTTTTGTCCTTCGCCTACTTCGTATTCTACTTTTTGTCCTTCGTCAAGTGTTGCATAACCTGAAACCTTAACTTCTGAATGGTGTACAAATAAATCTTTGTCACCTTCGTCCGGAGTGATGAATCCAAAACCTTTGTCTGAATTGAACCACTTTACTGTACCTGTACTCATAACGTCTTTCCTTGTTGGTATTAATATTAATTCTATTCGCAGTTTTCTGCCTTAAAAAGAATTTCTCTTTTATAGAGTACTTTAAAAAACATAAAAAAGCAACTAAAATAGAGGAAAAAGATTGAAATTAATTTTCCCCCCCTATAAGTCATAACAATATAAGGCTTAAAATAATAAGGCGAATACTACTTTTTCGGGTATCCTACCGGCTGTGTCAGAATGATTTTCTGGTCAGGCTTCAAACCCATTTTTTTTGCCAGTGCCGGTCTGTTAACATATCCGAGAACAACTGTCGCCAATCCTTCTGACGCGCAAAACAGATAAACATTCTGACTTATAAATCCGGTATCTGTTGCCGAATAAAATTCTTTTTCTTGTTTTTTCGCTCTGCCCATACGCGTTAGATTCGTTACAAAAATCAAATTTACCGGAGCATCCTGTGTAAATTTCTGACGACCTGCAGCCGCCCTGATGTCTTTTGCCAGAACCGGCTTCAAGATATTTGCTGCCGCGTCATAAAGATAAAGTCCCTCCGCTAACGCGACATAAATATCGATTTCCTGCCAATTACAAGCAGATGGTGCTGTACGCTTTCCTGTTTTTCCTGAAACCGGGCGGTTTACTCCGAAGGCCGCCCACAGCAAATTTGAGAGTATCTGCGCCGGCAATTTTTTATTGCTGAAAACACGCGAACTTTTTCTGGCTTTCAGTACCTGCATTAAAGGTTTGCCGCCGTCCGTTTGCGGTTTCAAAAGCTTAATCGGCTTAAGTTTCTGCCCAAAAGACACAGCAGAACAAACGAGTATCAAGCTCAATACAAACAACATTTTTTTCATGATAATACTCCTGTCAATTAAATTAGCAAAAAATGCCATTTTTTTGCTCCTCAAAATTATGCTTTTAATTACCCCAATGGGGTAATATTTAAATAGCCGCGGGTAAAACCCGTGGGATATTCGCATTCCCAAAACATCAACCCCGGCGGGGTTGAATAAGCAGCTTGTTGCGTTCAGTTGTTCAACCCCGTTCGGGGTTGGTGCATTTTACTGCTTCAAACCACAGGTTTTACCTGTGGCTATTTAAATTTAATCCCTCGTGGATTACTAAAAAAAACTTGCGCAATTGACAAGATTTTTCTTTTATCCTGTTTTATCCTGTTTATCCTGTCAAAATAACAAATTCCTATACAATGAACTTAAACAGCTAATAGAGTAAGTCAAATAAATCTACCGCTTGCGGTATAAATAACGTTTTTTTCTTACAAAAAATCTCTCAATATCCCCGCAGCCTCAGGCTTTTATTGAGCTTAATATTAAATTATTAGGCTAAAAAAACGCTTCGCTCCTTGCTTTCTAGCTATTTTTTAGTATACTATACATATAGAGCGAACCACAAACTAACTGTTAAATATTATATAATTTGTACAATAAAGAGAGGAAAATAATGAAGGCATTAACTGAAAAACAAAAAAGCATGCTTGATTATATTGAAGATTTCATTGAGCAGGAAGGGATGGCCCCGACTGTATATGAAATAGCTGATTTTTTCAGTATAAAAACTTCAACAGTTTTTGCGCATCTCCGGGCTCTGCAACGCAAATCACAGATCACCCGTACTTCAAAAGCACGCAGCATCAGTGTTAAAGGTTCAAGGAACAAAACAAAACACATGTCATTTTTGTTGCCGATTCCTCTATTAGGCAGAATAAACGCCGGTTCCCCGGCCGACAACCTGGAATATAAAGAAGGAGAAGTATTCATCAATCCTTCAATAGTCTCCAGCAAAGACTCCAAAAATGTTTTTGCGTTAAAAGTTCACGGGCAGAGTATGCGTGATCTCGGCATATATGAAGATGATATAATCATCGTTGAAAAAGTCGACAACGTTAATCCCGGCGACATAGTAGTAGCTCTTGTACAAGAAGAAACAACCGTAAAAAGTTATTTCCCGTTACGCGGAGGACGCGTCGAATTACGTCCCGCAAACCATGATTTCAATACTCAAGTCTACCCCGATGCCCATGTGAATATCCAAGGCAAAGTAGTAGGACTCCAGCGCGAATATTAATTCCAGCGGCAATCAACGGCGCGACGACAGTAGGTGTTTGTGGCTTGAACCCATTTTTTCCAACAAGCCTGTCATACCTTCGTTGCGACAATAATAAAATGTTCCGGCACTTTATCTCTTACCGCGGTAACTATTGAGTTCCTTCTTCTCTTCAATTTTGCACATACAGACTGAATAATCTTATTTGAAAGTTTAGTAGAATATAATCGCCTTTGATGCTGACCAAAGACTTTCTCTTGACTGACGTGAAAACCAAAACAGTTTAATAGCGACAGTAATTCCTTAGGAGTAAATTCTTGAGTATGAAACTCATTCATCGGCTTATCATCAATTGACGAACAGCGAGGAGAAGTTACCAGACGATTGGGGGAAGAAATCAATAAAACCCCTCCATAATTCAAAAGACTATAGAGGTTTTTTATAGCGGATTCGTAATCTTTTATGCGCTCAATTACTCCATAACACGTTATCATATCGAATGTTTTACCATTGTTAAATGTGCACAGATCTCCAATATGATAATTTACTCTCTCTACAGAATAAGCATGGCTTGCATATCTATAGTTTGCATATGCAATCTGTTTTTCATTGATATCAACACCATCATAGCTGCGAATTCCAGCTTTAATAAACAATGAGGTTGAATATCCCGAACCACATGCTACGTCAAGTACAGATTTATCCTTCGCTATTTTACACGCAAAATGATATCTTTCCATACAGTCTGTTTCAGGTTGTCTTGTTTCAGTATACATCTCATTATCCTTTTTTTATCAATTTAAGATTATATTTCCCATGCTATACATCAAAATTCCATACAAAATTATTAAAACTAAAATAACAGAATACCCCGCTAAAAAAATCAAATCAAAATCCATTTTATTCATCCCTGTTTTTATATTTTGCAATTAACTGTCTTGTAATTTATTTAACTCTGCAAACTCCTGTTGCATATATTGGGTTCCTCCCGTAAAATCAATAACATTATCTTCACAAATTTCTTTGTATTCTTGAGGCAGTCTCAATTTTTCAAAAGCTTCGTCTAGAGCTTCTTTCGAAATTAAATCATTATTTCGCAAAAAATTTAAAACTGCGGCAAAAATATTTTTTTCTCCGATTGTCATAACTCCGATTTTCCATCCTCCTGTTGCTGACTCACTTCATGTCAACCTATAAGGTTTTTTTTCACTTATAAAAACAAATCTACCTTTAGGAGAGATTTCTATCTCCGGGACACTTTAGCAGATTTTATTTGTTTTTGAATTACATCACATGCTGTTTGAGGCGGATTATTGCATATTTATTGCCACTTTTCAATACCTTTCTCTTTGAGAATATTATACAATTTTATTTCTTCCATTTCTTCAAAAAATACTTTCTTCGATTATTAATTCAAGGGGGCACTATACACCTTATGGGTTTACTGTCAAGAAGAATTTAAAAAATAATAACAAAAAAAGTTGCTTTTTTGAAAAAAATCATCTATACTTTAGCTTTAATGGTAAAAAAAATGATAAATTAACAGGTGTATAGAAAAAAGATGGACAACAATCAACATTTTGGAAACTACCTCAAGATATTATTGCAAAAATACAATTTAAAGCACTCGGAACTTGCTGACACGCTAAATGTATCTCGTCAATATGTTTCCAGTATAATTACCAGCAGGAAAACTCCAAGCCGTGATTGCTTTGACGCTATTTTAACTTTTTTAGATAAATATTTAACTCCACAAGAAAAGCAAAATCTGGCAAATAAGTTAATTTACGCGAAAACGGGAATCAATAATCCATTAAAACAATTAGTTGACACAGACCTTACCGCTATCACTGTTGGTGAACAAATATTACTTGAAGATTTTCGAAAATTAAACCCGATGACCAAAACTGCCGTAATTAGATTTGTGCGTAAAAAAGAAATTGAGATGCTTGTTGACGTAACAAAAGGTACAAAAAAGCAGGATACAGAGAGCTAGTCAATCACACGAAGGGTCAACATATTTGTTGTCATGAGGATTTTTTATATTATTTCACAAGATATGGAGCGATAGTTGGCTCATATATTGTCGTAGGGGTTTGAAAAATCATGGGTCTCTTTGAGCTTTTTATACAAATCCTCTTTATGCATTTCGATTTTTTGCTTCTTAACTTTTAATTTTTTGGGAGTTTTTTCCAGTGCCCATGGAATGCAAACATTATGGGGAACAGGATCTCCGCAGATCTTAAAGAAAAGTTGATAAATCAAATTCGTATTCCAAGCACTGAAAAAGTGTCTTGATTCTAAAGCAGACTCATTGCCTTTTATAAACTCAATCCATAATTTTTTTGAATTTGCTTCCTCAAAGTCATCTAATTCCGCAGGATAGTCAATACCAACTTCTTCAGCAATATTGATTAAATGATCATCGCAATAGAGGGCAAGATTAATATAGCTATCATTTTTCAAACCAAATTGTAACTTCATAAGCGACATGATAATTTTTTTTTGATCAAAAGAAACAACCGCATCTGAGTTTTTCCAATGTCTGATTAGAGACTCATTGCTATCCACCCTTCTTGTCCACGAGCCCCATTGAAAATTATGCAGCCAGACAATTGAAGTAATAAACTCCTTACCGTGACTCCCGGCAATTTGTACATCGAAAAAAAAGATATTGTCTAAACTAAGTTCATATTCATTCATAATAAGTTTTTGACTTCTATTTTTGTCCTATCAATAATAAAAATAGATCTCTGGTTAGTTACTATTAATGCTTTTTGACTCTTGCCCGCAATTGCAAAAACAATGCCTGTTATAACAAAGACAAGTGCGATCACTATCAACATGCTACCAAAATGAGCTAGAATTACGCCGAAAATTACTGGTATACAAATCATAAGTGGAACCCTCCAGAGATAACTAATGTCTTCTTTCAGTCCAATAATTTTTTCTGGTTCTTTTATGTCAATCTGTATCCACCCAGGACATCTTATTGGTTTTTCAGGAGCTTTTTTTGAAGCGGCCGGCTTAGGCCTGGCAGGAGCGTTTACCGCAGAAGGATGAGGAGTTCCAAATTGGAAACCATCATCAATCTCAGGAATCATTCCAATTCCAGACCGGGACAGTTTTACAGTATGCGTTGCCTTTATGATATCATTACCAACAGATCCGGTATCTGTGTTTTTTAGATTGTCTCCAGGTTTTTCATCAGGATATTGAATTTTAAACATTTCTCCGCATTCATCGCATTCCGCTGTTTCGCCGCAAAATTCAACAGGAACACAAAAGGCAACATTACATGCCGGACATGATATATTGATTTCTTTAGACATATTAAAGGTCTCCAAATTTGTCATTGCTAATTTATAAAGTTCACATATTCGCATAGCACTGCAAAAGATATACAATCTTTTCTACGCTGTTATCTATAATGATGAGTGGCATTACTTAATTTTAACATCATCCAGTTCGGGAATCATTCCAATATCGCTTCTGGATATTACTATTGTATCGTCATGTTCCGGTTGAGCAATATCGGCCTTTTTTATATTGTCCTCAGGAAGGGCTATGATTTCAAAAGCCGAGCCGCATTCAGTACAGTCCACTATTCCTCCACAGTACTCACGGGGGGCATAAAATTGAGTGTCGCATTCCGGACACGTTATAATAATTTCTTCATACATATAAAAATCTCCTCAATATTTTTGAATTCTACAAAAAGACCTTAAAATAACAGAGCCAATTGCAAAAGTTTTGATTCTTTTTTTGTTAATAACTTTGCTTTAACCGTAAATTGCGGGAGCATCACCATTTTAATCATTTTTCATTAACATTAGCTTTGTAAAGCGATACGGTTTCCAGCTGGATCAAAAAAAGGTGTCCTCACTCAGGAAGTATCCCGACATTTCAGCCATTTTGATAGATGTTATTCCATCTTGGATTAGACTATATGCCCCTTGCGAAAATGCTACCGCGCACTTATACAGGCAAGTGCCTATTAACTCCCCTTTCCTTACAGGATTTATACAATTTTGTTCCTTCAATTATCGTATACCATACTAAGTTTAAGCAAAATATAGACAATTGACTTATCTTCACAGGAGCGACTAAAAACAGAAAAAATTAATCACCCGAATTGCAACTCACAACCACTATACACCATACAGGTTTATAATTCAAGGCAATTCGCAAAAAAACAACCAAATAGTGATATCACTAAACTGAAGGTTATACGCAAAAAAGGATGGGAATACAGAGTAACGAGTCAATCACAAAAACTTATTTGTTACTTTGGCGGCAGAAGCATTTTTCATTTCACAAAACGGTCGGCGGAAAACTTTTTGATTTTATCGCGCAGGCTCGCGGCTCGTTCAAATTCCATTTTTTCGGCGGCATCCATCATTTCGGTTTCGAGCTCGAAAATTAATTCCTGCATTTCTTCCTCGTTGAGGTTCTTATGGCTCACTGAACCATAAACCGCGGACTCTTCCTCCGCTCCAAAGACTGAACCGGCAACATCTGAATATGAATATTTTTTATTTTTGCCCGGCGCGACCGCTTCGTTTATGGTAACCCGATGCGATTTTTTGATCGTTTGCGGAATGATATTGTTCTTCTGATTATAAATTCCCTGTTTTTTGCGATGCTGCTTAGACGTTTTTATCAAGGTCTTCATACTGGGAGTAATTTTATCACCATATAGAATAACGCGCCCCTCAACGTTTCTCGCCGCCCTGCCCGCGACCTGCAGCAAAGCTTTGCCGGAACGCAGGAAACCCTCTTTGTCCGCGTCCAGAATCGCGACCAGCGCGACTTCCGGCAGGTCAATGCCCTCACGCAAAAGATTAATCCCGATCAGACAATCAAATTCCCCTGCCCGCAAAGCTGATAAAACCCTCACCCGTTCCAAAGCATCCAATCCTGAATGCAGATAATTTGATTTGATACCCAAATCACGCAAATAATCCGAAAGACGTTCCGAACTCTTCTTAGTCAAAGTGGTAATAATAACACGTTCACTCTTAGCGGCGGCTTCACGGACTTCGGCGATAACGTCATCGACCTGCCCATCAAGCTGGCGAATCTCAATTTCAGGATCAAGCAGCCCGGTCGGACGAATAAGCTGTTCCACGGGAAAGCCGCTGTGTTCAATCTCATAATCACTCGGCGTTGCCGACATAAAAACTGTATCCCCATGAATTTTTTCGAACTCAGAAAATTTTAAAGGACGGTTTTCAAGAGCCGACGGCAAACGGAAACCATGTTCAACCAGAGTCGTTTTCCGGCTGCGGTCAGCCTTATACATCGCCCGCAATTGAGGCAAAGTTACATGGGATTCGTCAATAACAGTCAGCATATCATCCGGGAAAAAGTCAAAAAGGCAAAAGGGGCGCGATCCACCTTTGCGTTCGGATAAATACATTGAATAATTTTCAACGCCGCTGCAATAGCCTATTTCACGCATCATCTCAACGTCATACATTACGCGCTGATAAATACGCTGCGCCTCAACTAAAAGACCTCTGCTTTCAAACATCGCAACTTGTTCTTTCATTTCAGCAGTAATCTGCGCAACCGCGTTTTCGATTCTTTCGGGCGGCGTAACAAAATGTTTACATGGGAAAAACATGACTTCGCCGGCAGTATTTTTAACTTTTCCGCTGAGACTCATGTAACGGGTTAGATTTTCTATTTCGTCGCCCCAGAATTCTATTCTGACAAATTCTTCACGCTGCGGTTCAAAAACATCCACGCAATCCCCGCGCACCCTGAACTGACCTTTTTCAGGCGCAAAGTCATTGCGTTCGTATTGAATCTGCACCAGGTCGCGCAGTAAATCATTGCGGTTAACCTTATCGCCGACTTTTAAATTAACACACATTTCCGCGTAATCGGCTGGTGAACCCAAGCCGTAAATACAGGAAACACTCGCGACGACAATTACATCTTTGCGCTCAAGAAGCGAAGTCGTCGCCGCCAGACGCAGTTTTTCAATATTCTCATTGATACTGGCGTCTTTAGCGATATATGTATCAGTTTGCGGGATATATGATTCCGGCAGATAATAATCGTAATAACTGATAAAATATTCAACCGCGTTATCCGGGAAAAAAGATTTAAATTCACTATAAAGCTGTGCCGCCAGGGTTTTATTATGGGACAAAACCAGAACCGGACGGTCAAGTTTGGAAATAACGTTCGCCAGAGTAAAAGTTTTGCCAGAGCCGGTTACGCCGAGCAAAGTCTGGTATTCCTCACCCTTTTTGAAACCGTCCAGCAAGGCTTTAATCGCTTCCGGCTGATCACCTGTCGGTTTGAAATCAGATACTAAATTGAAAAGACTCATTTAAATATGTCCCGTTTACATTTAACGCAGTGTGTAAGTTTTGTTATG
>DAOWBJ010000304.1 GCA_030634125.1 Victivallales bacterium | reverse complement strand
TTTAAAAAGAATAAATTCGATTATCACGGCGACATGGTAACAGTTTGGTCACCCAATATTACCTCAGGTAAATCAATCATGCGTCCGGGCTTGAAATTCAAGGTTGACAAAGGTGCTGACTGGTGGTCAAGACTTGACTTTATCTCCCTCATGCTCGCACTGTTTTTCGGCACATCGGCATTGCCTCATATCCTTATTCGTTATTACACGGTTTCATCACAGAGAGCCGCGCGTAAATCAACTATTGTCGCGATCAGCGCTATCGGTTTCTTCTATATCCTGACTCTGTTTATGGGATTGGGCGCAATGGTTAGCGGTGTTCTTGACCCGACCAGCAGTAATATGTCCGCGGTGCTTCTCGCCAAACAGTTCGGCATCCTGCTGTTCTCAGTTATTTCAGCAGTTGCTTTTTCTACTGTACTTGGTACCGTAAGCGGACTTATCGTCGCGGCTTCCGGCGCGGTTGCGCATGACCTTCTGAATAACTTCCTTGGTATTAATTTTACTGATAAAGGCAAGGTGAGAGCTGGAAAAATAGCCGCTGTTGTTACTGGTGTCATTGCGATTGTCCTCGGTATTATCTTCAAGGGTATGAACGTGTCATTCCTGGTGGGATGGGCGTTTGCGGTTGCCGCTTCGGCTAACCTGCCCGCAATCCTGATGCTGCTGTTCTGGAAGAAAACTACAGCCAAGGGGATTAGCGTATCAATTTATATGGGAATGTTTTCTGCTTTGACAATCATTATGCTTTCACCTAAAATGTGGAAACAGTTTGATTTTGCCGGAACAGCTCCGCTTCCAATTGATAATCCGGGGATTATTTCCATTCCACTGGCATTTATTACTCTGATTATCGTCTCATTGCTAACGCAAAAAGACAACGCCAGGTTAGAGGAAAAATAGGAGGATAGGCTGCAGGTAAAGAAAAAACTAACAGCCTTCAGCCTATAGCCTTTTTTTATGAACGTCGAACATCGAACATTCAACATCGAATGTCGAATGATAAAAGCGTAAAGACAATGCAAGGTCAATATTTAATTTGTTGGACTATCTTACGCTCTTTGATAATGATTTTTGTCTGTTGCTTCAAATACTCTTTAAATACGGTTTCTTCAATTTAATTAAATCGTATTATCGGCCAGTTGTGTTCCATGGCTCCGGCTTCCAGTTCGGGGCATGGGTTGGCGGCGATAGGGAAACCTACTGCTTCGAGGATTGGAAAATCATTGACGCTGTCACCGTAATAAGCAGCGTCAGCCAGACTTAAATTACGTGCTTCGCAATATTCCCGCGCTATTTTTATTTTGCCGGCGCCCAAAGCGTATTGCCCGGCAAGTTTACCGGTATAGCAACCGTTTTTTATTTCCAGTTCGGTCGCCAGGCAGTCGTCAAAATCAAAGTATTCCGCGACAGGTCGTGCGATTGCTATATTTGTCGCGCTCAATAAAACAACCGGCACGCCGAGACCCTGAATGCGTTTGACTTCGGCTTCGGCTTCCGGGAAAATCGTCTTTTTTACCCATGCTTCGAAATGCATGCGTACGAGCTTGTCCACTTCGGCTTCGGTTCTGCCGACAAATTCTTTCAGCTGAAAATCCATAAAATCACTTACTTCAAGTTTGCCTTCCACGTATTGGTAATAGTAGAACGTGGCGCGTTCCAGCGCATCCGGCGGAGCGAGTTTCTGTTCGACGACAAAGCTTTTCCACGACACGTCGCAGTCGTTATCGATCAAAGTATGATCCATGTCAAAAAAATAAATTTTCGGCATATTTTTCCCTTGTAAGCGGTCAAGCTTATTTTTTATAAGTTTAGCGGCTTCGATTTTTAATCAGGGCCGCATCTATATTTTATGAGTATCTACAACCCGCAACTGATTTTTTTAATTTCTTCTGAAAAATCGTGTAATAATTTTTTGGCGTCCTGTTGTTTCTTCGCTTCAACAGTTAAGCGTAAAACCGGTTCCGTATTTGATCCGCGCAGTAAAACCCATCCGTCCGGCAGGTTGATGCGCAAACCATCAAAGGTAACGCGTTCATAATCCTGATAACGTTTATTAAATTCATGAATAATTTCACGGGCGCGGAAAGTACTGCAGGAAAATTTATCTGAGATAGTAAAATATTTTGGTATTGACGCGCAAATATCACTCATGCTTTCATTATTCAAAGCCAGCATTTCCAGCATCAATGCCATGGCAACGTAACTGTCTCGTCCGGGATGCAGCCGCCGCCAGATGACTCCGCCGCAATTTCCTTCTCCGCCGATTTCAGAGTCTTTTTCCATCATCATATTAACAACATTGATTTCGCCGACCTTTGAGTAAAACACTTCACAGCCGTAGGATGTCGCGATGTCTTCAACAGCGCGGCTGGTCTGGATGTTTACGACTACGGGTCCGGGGTTTTCGTAAAGTACGTGCTCAACCGCCAGTGAAATTGTATATTGCGGATTCAGGGCTTGACCCTTATTATCGACCAGGGTCATCCGGTCTCCGTCCGGGTCATGCGCAAAACCAATCGCGCAATTATGTTTTTTGACTGTTTCGCTCAGCTTTGTAAGATTCTTAGCCAACGGTTCGGGGGGGCGTTCAAATATGCCGTTGGCTTTATCGTAAATACTTACAACTTTACAGCCAAGTTCTTCAAGAAAATGCCTGCTGTATAAAGCTCCAACACCGTTGCAGCAGTCAAGCGCGACCTTGAATTTACGCTTGCGGATGGACTCGACATCAATTTCTTTGAAAATCCGCTGCATGTGCAGTTCAAAAGCGTTTGTTTCGTAACGAAGCTCCTTAAAGTCATTTTCAGAACAATAATCC
>DAOWBJ010000054.1 GCA_030634125.1 Victivallales bacterium | reverse complement strand
CCCGCCGCGGCGGGGAGAAAAGGATTCTGTTGATTATTATTATATCAGCAAGGAAGAATTTGAGAAACGTGTTGAAGCTGGTGAATTTATCGAACACGCTGAAGTTTTCAGTAACTATTATGGTACTCTGAAAAGCGAGGTTATTGATCAGGTTGAAGCGGGAAAAGACGTTTTTTTAGATATTGATATTCAAGGGGCACTGCAAATCCAGCGAGCGACCTTAAGCGATCCGGTTCTGGAAAAATGTTGTGAATTTATTTTTATCATTCCACCGTCAATGACTGAACTTGAAAAACGTTTACGCGAACGCTCATCGGACTCGGAAGAACAAATCAGCCAGCGTCTGGCAAAAGCCGAAAGTGAAATCAATTTCTGGCGTAAATATGATTATCTGATAGTCAATGATGACTTTGACCGCGCCGCCAATGAAATGGAAAGCCTTATCCGCGCCATGCGATTAAATACTAAAAGAATGCCGGAGGATATTTTCAATGTCTAAAAAATGTATAGTTCTTGGAGTTACCGGTGGCATCGCGGCTTACAAAGCCGCGGATTTATGCAGTAAACTTACACAAAAATCTTATGATGTCCACGTAATTATGACCAAATCAGCGCAGGAATTAATCACTTCCCGCACTTTTTTAACTTTATCTAAAAACCCGGTGATGACCAGTTTATGGGACGAGCCGGACTGGCAGCCCGGGCATGTGGCTTTGGCTGAACGTGCGGAGCTTTTGGTTATCGCGCCATGCACAGCCGACTTTATCGGCAAATTCACTCATGGTATCGCTGATGATGCCCTGACCACCTATGCCCTCACACACAACGGCAAAGTCCTGCTGGCTCCGGCAATGAACCCCGAAATGTGGAATAATGCCGCTGTTCAAGCCAATGTGGCGATCTTAAAAGAACGCGGAATCGAGTTTATCGGCCCAGCCCCGGGACATGTAGCCTGCGGCGGCGACGGACTTGGACGCATGGCGGAACCCGGCGAAATCCTGGAAAAAATAAACAAGCTAGTCTGAAAAAATCCGAATATCCTAGTTCTCTGCTGGATCGTCTAATAGATTTTCGCAGTATTTGCAGAGATTCTGCATGGCTTCAGCATATTGCAGGACGCGCTCTTTGTTGCCGCAAAAACTTATAGCGCAGGCAGTTCCGCCGTCTTCGGTCGGCATTTTCATATTGCCTGTCGCGATAAATCCATTGAAATGAATATCGGTCATTGGACTGATGAACATTTCAGCGTCTCTGAGAACTGTTAAGCCTGCTGTTCCGATAAGTTCGCCCATAGCTTTGGGCATTATCTTGCTTGCAAAATAATAAAATAATGGATGAATCAGCGCGTAAAGTTCAAGTAATTCATAAGTTTCGCTTTTGCCGAGGCGGGTGGCGAACAGATGGTGGTTGAATTCGCGCTGATACTGGAGAAATCCTTTTCCCGGCTTTTTCTCATCAAAGAATTTTCCCGGTCTGATAATAACCAGGCTGATACTGCGATCCTGTGGATAGTCAACCAGCAAAGATGTATCTACCGGGAACAAAAATTTGCGGTTGCGCAGGTCTTTGTGCTGCGCCAATGCCCAGATGAGCATACTGGCGACAGTCGCGGGTCCACCCATTTGGGAATAATATTTTTCATTAACCTGTTTTCTGAGCTTTAAAAAATTATCAAGACATAAATATATTCTAGCCCTGTAAATATCGTGTCCGAAATCATATAATTCCATCTCCGCCGCCGGACTCGACAGTGCCGGATATTTAATTTGTCCACAGCTTCCCCATGTTTTCTTGAGTTCCTGGAGCATCTCCTGCATAGGCATTCCGTCGACCGGGACATGGTGATATTGAAACCACAAATACGCATCGGCACGATGATGTGTAAAACGGCATAATATATTAAGCAATCCAAAACCTGGATGGCGCCGAGATTGTGTGTTTGGAGTCGCTAATCTTTCTTTCAACAGCAATTCAGGATCATCAGTCAAAGTTTCAAATTGAATAAAAGTTCCATTCATGATTCTATTGATGAACAATCTTAACTCATGTTGTCCGCTTCGGGACAAATTGTATTGAAACATTACCCATAAAGATAATTTTTTATGAATTTTCCGAGCTCGTTTCGGGTCTCTAAGATGACAGGTGTTGTTGCAGTAATAAATTATTTGCTCTAAGGCCTTTTCTTTTATTTCCGGCGTGAGCATGGCAAAGGTCTGGCGGGTTTTATCGAAATAAGGAACCAGTTTCAGCATCATTCCATCCGCGGAAAACTGAACTTCGGTTATGTCTGTAAAAAAGATTTTTTTACGCCGGTTCATAAATACTCCGGCTTCATTGGTCCAATGACAGGCGGGAGTTTTGAGCAAAAATTCATATAGTCGCTTGACTAGAACTTTTTTGGATGTTTTTATACTGGAAGATATTTTGGTTTTGTTGAAATAATGTAATCTAAAGGTTGCGAGTATAAATTTTGTATGTTCTTTACGCAAAAATATCCCGGTAGCTTTACGCCAGCCGTTTTCTTCAGCTTTGAAACCGATTTTTTTCAGCAGCTGCAGGCATTTGATGAAAATCATCAATGTAACAGTGCCTGGATTCCAGTGGTCAATCAGGCGGCGCATTTTAAGTTTATGATTATATTCACCGGAAGCATTTACTGCACTCGAAGCTGTTTCTTTTTTTGTTTCTTCTGGTTTTGAAATTTCTTTTTCTTTAATTTTCAGGCGAAGAAATTTTCCGATTATTTCGGCAGTTTTTTGAGGCTGTTCCTCTTGTGGATTATGTCCGCATTCCGGAATGATTTTGAGTTTGGCTTCGCGCAAATCGTGAAAAAACAGGAATGCGTCTTCAAGGTCGATGATCTGATCTTCTTCGCCCCAGATTAGTAATGTCGGTAATTTGAGAGCCGCCATTTTCTTGTGGAATGAACGTATATTGGCAATGGCTATTTGTTTAGCTGATCCAATCAGGCATTCTTTGGCATTTTTTATGCGTAGAACATCAGCGTATTCTTTGATTAGTTCATCGGTAATTTTTTCTTTGTCGAAATATGTTTGTTCGAGCACCATTCTGGCAATTAAATCTTCATCCGACAGTCTTAGCAGTGGATTGTGTGGCGACATGACGGTTAAATCATCAATAAAATCTGGTATTTTTTGAAATAATCCGGCAGTATCAATCAAAACCAGTTTGCGTACTCTCGCTTCAATTTCCGGATTAAACAATCCAAGCAGGGCAATCGCGCCGCCCATAGAATGCGCAACGAGGAAAAAATCATTTAAATCGAGTTCCTGGATAAATTGGTCAAGAAGCCGGGACTGATCAAACGGCGATAAATAATTATCGCAGAGTTTTTCAGAATAGCCGAATCCCTTTAAGTCGATTGTAACGATGCGTACATTTTCAGGGAAGAACTTAAGCATTTTCTGCCATGTGAATGAAAAAGACGCGAAGCCGTGAACCAATAATATAGTTCGTCCGCTGCCTGAATCCGTGTAGGCAATGGATACACCGTTTATGTTTATATATTTATAACTATCTGAATTCATAGTATTCCAAGCTTTATATAAAATTTATACAACTCCGGCTCAATAACAATAATCTCAAAAGCAAAGATTTCAATATCTAATTAGATAGTATACGGTTAAAAAGTTATTCTTTTACCTCATTATTATATTTACATCCACACGATGTGTATATCATTTTGGGCATTATGCTTTCTTGTTCCCTGATATTTTTTTTGCTGATGGATATTCATTACAGAGAAGATGGAGTGGTAATTCATCTTCCGCAATTTCAGTAAAACGACCAATTTGTTCATAAAAACGGTTGTCGTTCACATCATCATTGGTTCTGGAAACTTCACCGATTATACATGATGATGCTTCCGCCCAAAATGTATGATACATTCGCGGTAGTAGCGTAATGCTTTCTCCTGGAGAAAAACTGATTGCTTCGCCGGCTGAAAAAGTTTTCGTGATGCCATCAACCTGAACAGTAACTGGAGTTTCTGATAATTCTTCATCTTCAGTTGCCTGCCAAAGCTTCATGACCAGACGTCCGCCGCCGCGATTGATGATATCTTCGGCCTTGTTCCAATGAAAATGAATCGGTGTAACTTGTTTCGGCAGAGCTATCATAATTTTTTCGGCGTAATTTTTAGCGGCATCAGCATCAGGCGAACCGTTTCTAATTGTAAAAAGTAACAAGCCAATCTGTTCAAAATCGCCACTGCCGAAATCAGTCAGATCCCAGCCCAGCATTTTTTCTCGGATCTCGCTACATTCGGCGCCTGCTTTCGCCCAGTAGGCAGGACTCCAGTATGCCCAGGGCGGCAATTCAAAACAATGTTTTTTAAAATATTCTTTGGCAAATATCAAGTAATTATTAATTTCTGAACGTTTCATTTTATTTTATACCATTAACTTCACTTATTATTTTTGTGTCAGGGTTGACTTCGAAGGTTTTAATTTCAAATGGCGATAGTTTTATTTTTGCGGTAATTTTATCACCTAAGATGGATAATTGCGATTTTACAGTAGTTGCAGTTGGATTAAAGATGCGCACAATTAAATTTTCACCATCAAGTGAACGGCGGCAACAAGTCATTACCATGGGACCATCAAACAATTTAACTAAAGCTTGAGATGCAATTTTCTTGCCATCTCCACCGGGATAAAACAATATGCCTGGTAGAGATTCGGCAAAGATCATAGTCTTTTTATCCATTTCCGGTAACAACTCTTTTGGCGAGCCGCCGCATATTTTGAATCTGAAGTTACGTTGTCCGATGTCGATGTGGTCGTGTACACGATCCTCTGAAACCAGCAATCGCTCACCAATCGGCAACGCTGAATAACATGGCGAACGCAACAGCGAGTAGCGCATTTCGCCTTTGAAAAAGTCAAGACCGTGCCCGGAGTCGCAGATAACTGCCAAAGCCGCATCGTGAGTTTCAGATGTTGTCGCGAACCATTGACTGAAAACCTTTTCTTCTCGTGTACCTGGAATTTCTTTGCGTCCAAAAATATCCTGCGCCACACATTCAGATTCCTTGTCAATAAATGGCATGGACATTTTATACATACAGTTCGGTTGCTGGTTGTTAATCTGCATTCGCAATTCGATTTCAGTGCCTTTTTTCGGCAGATAATACTGCATCCGCAAAGTTGACTTTTTATATTTAAACAGAGCTTCGATCACGGTTCTAACTGCCCCGTCCTCAATGATTCTAATCGGAGCTAGTTTATTCTTATTGAGTCCGGCAAATTCGGTTGCTTCCACACGATTCATGAGTGAGAAGGAACCAATACGTTTTTTGTATGATTTAGTTCCCGACCCCCACGAGTCGGCATCATCCTGCATTACTATAATACGACCAGTGCCGGGACGAACAAGTTCTTTGTCGGCAACTTTGAATGATTTAATCAAACCATTGCCGCGACTGATTACCAGGCTCATTTGTCCGTTATCAAAAACAAATGATTTACCGCTAACTTTTTGTGGTTTGGAAAGTTCGGATAATTGTATTTCTTTGGGACTGCATTCATATCGAATGATTGAACTTGGCGGCAATTCTGCTGCAAAAACGACTTTTTTACGCCAGTCTAAGTTCAGATTTGAAGCTTCCTGTTCAACTTGTGATACAATTTTATGGTTGCCATTAAAAACTTCAATGTCAGAGAAAGTTTCTTTCCAGTTTTGATCCGCCAGTTGCATTTCACATTCAATGAGAGTATTAACCGGATACGGGTGCGGGTTCCAGACGAACAAAGGCATGTTACCGTCCTTTGCCGCACTTTGGCCTTGCAGCATAGCTAAAAAAGCACTGGTACGCAGTCGCGACAATATTTCACTGCCATGCGCGATCTGCCGAAGCGAATCATCTTCAACGGCTTTTATGCTGGAACCGGGTAAAACATCATGAAATTCACTGAATGCAAGATCAACTGCCGCCTCGCGTAATTTTGCTGTCGGATATTCATGTCCGGCAGTCAACCATGCCGCAGACAACATTTTTTCAGTCAAGGTAAATTCGCTTTCCAGCTTGCGATGCTCTTGTTTTATGCGTATTTGAGAAGTATAACAACCGGTCGCAAAAAAGTTCATTTCTTTATTGTGTACCGGCAGTTCCGTTCCGGATTCTTTGAGTTCTTTGAAAAACTTATCTGGAGTAGAGTGTATAATATTAAGTTCTGGATGTTGTTCAATATATTTATTAAGTTCCTCAAGGTCGATTCGTGATGGTCCGCCACCATGATTACCGATTCCCCAAGTCACCGCGCCAACATTATGTTCCTGATCGTTGTTGATAAATTCCTGTAATTTAGCACCTGCCGTACCACGTAATGTCATGTAACACCCAAATAGTCTGTGCCCGATAATCTCAGAACCATCATATCCCTGCCAGCGGAAAAGATCAGCCGGGAGTTCGCACCTTGCCGGAGCCGGACGCATAAACAAGTATGATTCAAATCCTGCTTTGCTCAAAACCTGCACCAGCCCGCGGGAATGTCCGAATGGATCAAAGTTGACGGCAGTTTTTGGATATACCCCGAACTTTTTCTGAAAATATTGTTTACCAAGGGTGATTTGACGTATCAATGATTCGCCGGAGATCATATTGCAATCCGGTTGCAGATACCAGCCCCCCGTGATATGCCAGCGTCCGGCTTTGACCAGTTCCTGAATTCGCTTAAAAAGAGCGGGCTCATATTGCTCAACCCATTCATACAGAATTGCTTCATTATGACAGAATATAAAATTTTCATATTCTTCACAAAAATTTGCCGCTATCCTGAACGTGCTCAGAGCTTCGGCGATACCCTCCTCGCGCTGCCACAGCCATACCGGATCAAGGTGTGCGTTGCATATCAGATGAATTGATTTTTTTGATGGTTTCATTTTATCTCCAGATATGGAATAAGTGCGGTGGCAAACTTGCGTCCCATTTCAATGTAGCCGTTTGATGCATAATGTATGTTTTCCGCGCCGTCAAGATCATCACAGTCAATCCATGCATATTTGTCCAGTTTTATATTTTCTTGAGCTTCTCTGACAATATTCGCCAAGGGGCGATTGGGTGGATTGACTCGACCGGCGATAAATACCATTTCTGGATTTCCAAAATCCTGCCTGGCTGTTTTTATCAGATTTGTCAGGTTTCTGGCATAAGCGTTAGCCCATTTTTTCTGTCTGGTGTCTCTTTCACCCTGCATCCAGAGCATAGCTACAATTTTTATATTACAAGTCTCTTTAGCTACATTAACTTTTGCCAGTAATTCTTGATAAAGCGACTCACTTCGCCTCGGAGACCAGTCAACAGCAAGATTGGTGCTTCCAGCCGTGTGTTTGATTATGCCGATTGGCTCTTTTAACTTTGTATTTATTTCCCGGGCGAAAGAAAGTTCTGGACCAAACACAGACGAGTTTTTTCCTGGCTCCATTGATAGCCATTTTTTATCGTTATAGCATAGCGTATCTGGCTGTTTGTGTTTTAATTCCTCAGGCAATTCAGAAACCTTTCCATCGCCGGTCATATTACTCTGTCCGGCGCATATTATTACTTTTAATGGTTTTTTACTTGTTGTTTTGAGCAAACCTTGTTGATAATTATTATTCATGTGCGATATCCATTTTACTCGTCTATTATGATGCAATTGATTTTGCGTTTATAACAATACTATACACTGATAATTGCATAATTGCTAGACATTAATTTATACATTTTTTTGCACTTTTTTGATGTTTTTTAATACTTATGTTTAATACAAAATACAATTTATCTATTTGGACTTTTTTATTATTAATTTAGTATCAACAGCTACCTTGCTTCTTGAAAAGTTTCTTGAAAGTGTTATCTTATTTTAAATCAATCGTCACATTTGTCTGGAGAGTAGTACAAATAATGTTAGAATCCGATCATTATATCAACTTGAATTCTCATACCAATATAGCCACACAGGAAAAATTCTATGATGAGCTGTCGGAATTGCTTACAACAATTGAAGAAATCACCAAACTTGAAGTCTGCATCCATCCATCCGAAAATACCAGGATACTACCGGAAGCAGGCATCGAACATCTACCGCACTCTTTCTTTAGTCATTTTGGGGATTTCTGCCGACTTATCAAGGCAAATCGTACCGGGTGCGGTTGTGAAGGATATGACAGCCGGACTATGGTTAAAAAATCTGCTGAAATCGGTAAACCGTTTGTTAATATATGTCATGCCGGTCTGGGAGAAGTGGTTTTTCCTATCTATGGTTATAATAATCTTCATGTTGCTACGGTTTTTATTGGTCAAGCGATTACCGATGAAATTGACAAAAAAGGATTCCCGGAAATTATTTGTCGGGTGCGGAAGCTTGGAGTGGATGAAGAAAAATTGCAAGTTGCTTATCATCAATTACCGAGATTAAGCAAGGAAAGATTATTGCAAATAGGAAAGATGGCTGATCTTGCGGTGAAAGGACTGGGAACACTTCTTGACTTTGAATCATTTGAATATCAGCTCATGTTGAACCAGTATCCGGCAATACGGCGGACATTACGGCTGATTGACAACAGTTCAGGTAATATTTCTGAAGCTGAAATAGCGAAGAAATTAAATTTACATCAATCTTATTTGAGTAGACTTTTTAAAAAGGTAATGAAATGTAATTTTCAGACCTATATGATCAAACGTAAGATTATACAGGCAAAAACGATGTT
>DAOWBJ010000082.1 GCA_030634125.1 Victivallales bacterium | reverse complement strand
GGGAACCGATGGTGACTGTACCAGAATTGCTAATAAACTGAAGACGGCAGGTGTTCAACTTCACTTCATTGGTTTCGGACGAAGCGATGAAATCGACGAGGAGACAATGAAAGCATTAGCAAGTGTTTCTGAAAACGGTAAAGTCCTATATATGCATTTTACCGAATTTAGTGAATTGAGCTCTTACATGGGAACTCAAACTCAAACAATAACTTATTGAGGACAATATAATGAAATATCTTACTGCAGCAGATTCCACAACAGGACTTAGAGACGTCAACCAAGATTGTTATGTCGAGTTCAATATGAAAGGCGTAAAGACCATGATTCTTGATGATGGCAATGGAGGTCATGGTGGTGAAATAGTTGCTGATTATGCAACTAAAACTTTAACAGGGGAAGTCTCTTATGAGCTTTCCCGGCTAAAACAGGTTTCGGTAAAAAAGCTTCGACACATAGGGAAAAAAGCTATAAGCAGAACTGCTGAAGATATCAATAATCTTAAGTTCATATGTCCTAGTCTTAGTTCGTGCGGAACGACTTTAACCCTCGTTTTTATTCATAAATCCACTGTTATCACCTTCTGGGTGGGTGACAGCCCGGCAATGCTTTATAAAAACAATAAGTTAATCAAACTTAGCAATCCACCACATACTTTGGCTGAAATGTTGATTTCTGAAGGTGAATCCCGTGAAAGCATTGAAAAACAGCCGGGACTATCATCGACTTTAACTCGCTGCATTGGTTTTCAAAATGCAGAACCAAGTATGAACGTGATAACATGCAAACCACCTTTTTCGGTCGTGATTGCCAGTGATGGCATTGATGACATTCCAGAAAATAAACTAAAGGACATTTTTAATGAGGTGCATCTAACCGAATGTCTGCCAGGAAAAATCATCATTTCCGCTCTTGAACATGGCTCCAGCGATAATATCACAGTTGTGGCAACTAAAGTAAAAGCTCTGCCCAGATACAAAATCCGGCATAAAAGAATCAATCGGAAAAAACGTGGGGGGCTTAGATATGTCTAACAATATTGAACCTTACCTTCCCAAAGGAAAAATAATTGGAGACTATACGGTTCTTGAAATTGCCGGTGTTCGAGGCGGAACCGCCACGGTATATCTCTGTGAAGATTATTCAGGGAAAAAAGTGGCGATTAAAAGATTTCATGCAAATGCAATTTCTGATAAAATGAGGGAACGTATTTACGAAGAATCCAATATGAATTTGAAAAGTTCTTATCTGGTAACTTCAATGCGAGTATTTGAAGATAACGGATATATACATTCAGTGATGCCGTTTATCAGAGGCAAAAGCCTGAGCGACATTTTATGTTGCGGTGATGGTGTCGCCGAGGCTGAAGTAATCCATCTTGGAACCCGTCTGGCAATAGCGGCTTGTGATCTGCATCGTCAAAATATTCTATCTACTGATATTAAACCAGATAATATTTTGATTAACGCGATTGGTCATGTCAAAATGATTGACCTTACCTGTTTTGAAAGAATCGGAAAATCACCTGAAATATCTCTAGGCACAGAACCTTATGCCGCCCCTGAACTGGCTCAACGACAACGTTTGTCAGCAGCAACAGATATTTATTCCATCGGAATGGTTATGCATGAAGCTCTTGTTGGTACAAATGCCTTCATAACTGAGGATTTTGAGTCGCAACTATCAAGCGTATCTAGCCGCTTCCCGAGAATTTCACGGATTATAACAAAATCAATAGAGCCAAGTCCACAAAAACGTTATCAAGCCGCCAGAAGCCTTTTAAACGATCTGAACGGGCTCAAAAACAGTTCTTCTACACAAAAGGAATTCAGTTTCAGGCGTAATGATGGGGGAATGTTCAAAATACCTGTAGGCTCATTTACATTTGGCAGAAAAGAGCTTGCACCCCAAAGCCTATACATATCAGAAAAGCAGTTTGAATTCGATTATGATGGGACGACAGCTAAAGTCCGTGACATTGCCAATAAAAACCAGGCATTCTTGAATAATACCCTAATATCCAACAACTGGATGAAAATCAAAAATTCAAGTCATCTCGAAATAGCAGATATCAACTTAAAATTCAACCTAAAATAAAGGAGTATCAAATCATGCGTAACGAAACAAAGATGCAAGTAATGGATTTTATCGGATTCTTGGAAACTTCAGGAAAACTAAACCCACAGGAACACAAACGCTTACGTGAAGCTTTGGAACCAAACCAAATCAAAGAGGAGTCTCAAAATCTTCCTAAACGTCCATTAACTCGTAATGAAGTCGCCGACTTCCTTCAAGTCAGCACCCGTACGGTAGACCGCATGTGTGAAGATGGTTTGCTTAAATTTTCTAAACTCGGGCCAAGATACATTCGTTTTAATCTCGACGACGTACTTGCTACCTTGGAATATCCAGGCGCATCGCCTTAAAGCAGACTTCTACTATTTTAGCCATGGCGGAGAGTAAAATCTCCGCCTTTTTTTATTTATGTTGGATTTTGATTATTGTTTTGGAGCATATTTTTATTAATACTGGCAAAAAAGGTTTATTAGTGCAATTGGCAATAAATAAAAAGAATAGCATGTTTTTGCTCCAAGCTCAAACCCACCTAAAAATGAGTGGTAATAAATTGGTAATAAATGATGTGACGAAACAGGCAGAATCGGCTAGAATCGGAATGACAACGACTCTTCGTCGTCAAGGTGGAACTTGTTGGCAATTAGTAATTTGAGGGTAAAAAAATGGTGGGCGTAATTGGATTCGAACCAACGACTTCTACGATGTCAACGTAGCGCTCTAGCCAACTGAGCTATACGCCCTTTTAAAGGGGGAACCTTAGAATATCGCTTATTTTAAAAAATACAAATTTAAATTATTAAAAAGCAGCTTCTTTTCAGGCTTTTCTTGTTTGAAAATATATTTTACTTATTTATTTTTACTTCTTTCCAGCTGCTCTTTCAATTTTTTTTCTCTTTCCTTGCCTACCATGTCTACCTTTTTAAGCTTTATTTCATAATCTACTTTTGATTCTTTAAGCTTTTTCGCCATTTCAGCCGCTAATCGCTTCTTTTTAGCTTCCTCTTTTAAGAGAAAATACTCTCTAAGATATTTCTTCTCCTGCTTTAATAATTCCTGAGCATAAAACTTTTTAGGTACATTCCAGAAAAGAACAGGGTTATCCTCTCTGTCAAAATCTAATTTCAAGATATACAACATGATAGCCGGCTTTAATTCTTTTAAAACAGGATAAACATACGAAATCATTTTAGCATCTTTTTCCGACTTTGCCTGATACCAATACGCAGATTTTTTTCTCAGCAGAGCCCGATACCAAATCATATCGTCAGCCTGGTTAAAATTCTTTCTGTCAATGCGCTTTCCGATTGGCTTCGGTACTGCTCGTTTAACTTGTATTAAACTAACCGAAAGTGGATATTTGGCCATAGGAACTGAAGCAAGTGTAACCTTGGATACACGCGGATTCTTTCTGATAAAAGTGTCCATATCCTTCATCGCCGCATCTTTATCAATATAGGTTTGACCAATATCATCAATCAAATTATCCGTCTGGGAAAATACGGCTTTGTGCCTGAACCTGTACGTGTCTAATAATGGTTTTTCCGGTGGCGCTTTACAGGCCGCAAGCATTATCAACAAAACAGTAGTTGTTAATAATGTAAATATAAAGTTTTTCATTTTCGCTCCAGATTAAATATTCTTTTATATCAATATAAACCCCAAGGAGCAAAAATAAAACCTTTACAAACAAAATTTTGAAATCTTTATAACTTCAACAAGCGGATTGCGTTGCCGCGGGTGATTTTGTTGAATATTACGAGGCTTATTTTGCCTGAATCTTTCATTTCGATCAGAAAATTCACCAAATCGGGAATACCCTCCCGCAAAGAGCAAATATCCAAGCCGAACATTAGTCTATCCTGGAATTCGGTCATGAACTTGACTGCGTATTCCGGGTCGCGCGTTAAAGCGTTACAGCCGCTGCCCGCAGACAGATCACCATGCAAATTAGGATACTTACGCATTAGCTTAGGCACCGCGCCTTCCGCGTCAATCGGATAATCCGGATAGCCCGCCCGGTCAGCGACTTCCCGCAAAGAGCCCATCTCTGCCCAGAAACTTTGAGAATGCCCAAAAAAATCAATTCCGGGGAATTTTTGTAAAGTTTCCTCTAACAAAGGCAAACCGGGATCATCATAGATGCCGTAAGTATTATCAATCTGATCCGCGATATGAAAAGTTAAAGGCATTTTCGCAATTTCAACATGCTTGAAAAAATTAAGCATGAAGGGATCATTGAACGGCATATTAGCCGTAACTTCCCCAACGCCTTTACAGCCTTTGTCCTTATACTTTTTCAAAACATCTCTCAAAGGCGCTGTCGGAGAATTATTGATCGCCCGGGGATGAAGGTTGCAAAAAGGAATAAAACGCCCTGGGAAACGGTCTGCAATTTCTAAAATTTCTTCATTGGCTTGACCAGAATAAAATTCAGGTCCGACTAACGGCAGCAGTACAGCTTGTTCAACACCTATTTCATTGTAGTACTCAACCAGTTGTTCCGGCGTAGGAAACGGCGCGCGCCCATCCACCTGTAAAAACGGTGTTTTAAACGCATGTGCGTGAATATCTATAAACATATTAAACTAATTCTCCAATATTATCAATTACTTTTTTGTATGCGGCGGCGACTTTTTCAATCTCTGCTTTGTCAAAAGTGGTAAACTTAGGTATTGAAAAATTCCTTGCGGAAGCTTCTTCGCTTACAGGCAAGGTCCCGGAGCCTTGGCGGACGTCGCGTTGACCAAAGCTGATCATTGTAGGCTGTCCCATGTTGAAAATATCCGCTTCGTGGAAAACTTTGTGCAGGTGTAATGGGGTATTTATTCCGGCACTACAGGTAACGCCTTCAGCATTAACAGCTTTACAAAAAGCTTCAACCGGAACATTTTTCACTTCTTCCGGAATATAATGACAAACCGGGTGATACCATCCGCCTTTAGTCAAACCGGAACCTTTTGGCGGACGATGTGTTTTGAGTCCGGGGATGGCATCAAGCAGGTCGCAGAAATACGTCATTGCTTTGTCTATCCCGGCGATTCTTTCAGGATAATATTTCAACTGAACTTTACCCATCGCCGCGCACCATTGGTTCATGCGGTGTTTATAGCCGCCAAGCGGAATGCCGGCAAATTTCTGGAGTTCAGGATTGGTTACCTGCGCGTCTACAGCGTTAAAATTACTGGGAGCTCCAGTCCTCGCGTAATGTCCAAAAGCAATACAGCGTTCATAGAGGCCGCGATTGTTTGTAGTAACCAGACCGGCTTCTCCGATTGCAAAAGCTTTGCCCGACATCATGCTCATTCCGGCAATATCCCCAATAGTACCAGTATGTCTGCCTTTGTACATTGAGCCATGTGAATGCGAAGCGTCTTCAATGACTTTTACATTATGCCGTCCGGCTATTTCCATAATCGCATCCATGTCGGCGGGGTAACCAGCATAATGAACAACCATAATCGCTTTGGTTTTAGGACCAATGCGGTGTTCAATATCTTTTGGATCTATGCAAAGAGTTTCAGGATCAATATCGGCAAAATTCACCGCGGCGCCTAAAGATAAAGCCGCCGTACAGCTCGCCCAGTAAGTCATGCTTGGACAAATAATTTCATCTCCCGCGCCTACACCACATGCCCACATCGCCGCATGCAGAGCGGAAGTCCCGTTGCAATACCCAAGCGCGTATTCCGCGCCAATCCACAAAGCATATTCCTTTTCAAACTCTTTGGTAATATCAGTACCGCTCATTGAGCGATTATCCAGAACTTCGACAATTGCCTCACGATCTTCATCCGTGACAATCGGCCAGACACAAAGTTCCGATTTAAAATTTTCCACAGCTTTATCGCCGCCATTTACTGCAAGTTTTTTGCTCATTTTATGAATTCCTTTATTTAATATACAGCCATAGGCATTATTAACCCGTTGGTTTAATAATAAGTCAGCTAATGCCGTTTGTCAATAGCTTCTTGTACTTTTTTCTTAGTTTTTATTGAAATAAATCAGTTTGCCTTTTCTCCAGACTTTGTGTATGCCCGCAGTTACTTGATGCGGTTTGGCGAAAGTCGCGGTGTCTTGGAAGTTTCCGGGGTCGAAAAGGACGAGGTCGGCTGTAAAATTTTCTTTAATTTGACCTTTATTGGGCAATCTGAAGATTTGTGCCGGTAAAGATGTGAGACGCCGTATTGCTTTTTCAAGGGAAAAACCGTTTTGACAGAGGATATTGCAGAAACGCGCCGTTGAACCGAAGCCGCGCGGATGTGAACGCCCGATGGAATAATCCAATGGACGTGCGCTTTCGTCACTGCCGCAGGCGACAAAATCCTGCTGCATGACGCGGAGCATATTTGTCTCACTCATGCCTTGGAATGATGCTAATGCCCCGGTCGCGTCAGAACGTAAAATTTCCGCGCATAATATTGCCGGATCGCGCTTTGTTGCTTTGCCGACAGATTCAAAAGTCTGACCACAGAACTTTTTGTAATCTTTGGCGAAAACCAGGCGGACAGTTTGCCAGCGTTCAGGCGGGAGGGTGTTTAAAGCTGTTTTTATTTTTGCGTAATCATCATCGTTCCGCAAAGTTTTTTCCAGAGAAACATCATCCATATCATCGTATGGCTCGGGTAGAATTACGCTTAATTGAGTCATGGATTCAGTATAAGGATAACGATCCGCGCTGAGTTCAATTCCCTGATCACGCGCCGCTTGCAGGAGCGAGAATAATTCATCTATCTTATGCCAGTTAACGGCTCCGGCGACTTTCAAATGGCTAATGTGGATTCGCCGCAAACCAGCCTGCAAAGCCATGTCAAATGTTTCTATAAGCGCTTCGGAGAGTTTTTTCCCCTCGCTGCGCAGATGAGTTGTGTAAATCTTATCATATTTCGCAACGGTTTTTAAAAATCCGGTCAGCTCTTTAGAGTCCGCGAATTTACCGGGGACATAAAGCAAACCGCTTGAAAATCCCTGCGCTCCCTGTTCAAAACATTGCGCTAATGAATTCTGTAATTCACTGCTTTCACTTGGAGTAAGTT
>DAOWBJ010000176.1 GCA_030634125.1 Victivallales bacterium | reverse complement strand
TATGATTTATCCGCTTCGATGGGTATCTCCGGTCAGCTTGACCATCCGGATTTACTGGCTGCTCAGAATAAACTGATCGAAGCATGTAAAAAACATCGTATACCAGCGGGTTTTCATGTGGTCCCCACAGATAATGAACTACTCAAAACCCGCATAAAAGAAGGATATCGTTTTATAGCATGCGGACTGGATACGGAATTTATTATGCACGGCTGCCGGACAATGTTAAAAGGAGTTACTGATAATGACTGAATGTATATTAGTAACAGACAAAGAATACGAAAAATCCAAAGCTGTGTTTGAATCAGTCAAGGGTTTTGAAATCAAGAGTGCTCCGACACAGGAACAGGCTCTATCCGACGCAATTATCGACAATGATTGCCGGGCGGTGATTATTGGCGTGGATAAATATAGCTCCTCCCTCTATAAAGCTCTTGCCGAAACCGGTGGGGAAAAAGGCGCGGTCATTGCCCGTTACGGCGTCGGTCATGATGGCGTGGACAAAAAACTCGCCCGGGGAAATAATATTGTTGTTACCAATACGCCCGGCGTATTAGATCAAAGTGTTGCCGAGCATGCGATTTGTTTGATGGGCGCGTTGAACAGGAATATTGCAAAACTGGATGCGGAGATGCGCTCTGGAGAATTCGGTTCGCAAATGGGCATGGAAGTAGCTGGTAAAACACTGGGGATTATTGGGTTTGGAGCCATAGGACGCCAAGTTGCTAAAATCGCGAGTTTTGGCTTTGCAATGAAAGTAATTGCGGCCGATGTCCATGAATTTAATGCTGATGAAATTAAAACTTTGAAAAATAATTTTGGTATTGATAGTTACAACAATAATGTTAATGCAGTACTGGATCAGGCGGATATTGTCAGCGTTCACTTGCCGGTCATTCCTGAAACACGGCATTTTTTCAACGCTGAGCGTTTCGCGGCAATGAAAACTGACGCCAGATTTATCAACACTGCCCGCGGTTCGATTGTTGATGAAAACTCGCTATACGATGCCCTGACAAGTGGACAATTAGCGGGTGCTGCTTTGGATGTTTTTGAGCAGGAACCATATATTCCCACTGTCCCTGATAAAGATTTGCGAAAACTTGAAAATGTCCTGATAACGCCGCATATCGGTTCGAACACGCGCGAGTCAAACAAGCGCATGTCTGAGACTTGCCTGCAAAATATAGCACATTTTTTTGCAGGGGAAATAGATAAACTCAACTTGATAAGGATACCATGAATTCAAAAGAACGATTTACCGCAATATGTAATTACCAGCTTCCTGATAGAGTGGCGATTAATTATCTCGCTCATCCGGAAGCCGATAAAATGTTGAGGAAACGCCTCGGGTGTAATTCCGAAAAAGAGTTGCTGGATGCTATCGGCAGTGACTTTTTTTTCCTTTCGTCTCGTGATATTTCACAGAATGAAGGTTTTATGAAATGCTATAAAGGGCCAAAACTAGACATAAAAGAACAAGAAAGAGTTTGTCCATTGGGGATTCGCTGGACCCGCCACGTTTATGACAGCAAATTTGCTGTTGATGACGCTATTTCCGGTCCGCTTGAGAACGCGACAGATGAAAAGGATATTCTAAAGCACAGATGGCCCGTTAAGAATGATTTTGACTTCTCATGTTTGCATCAGGAGTGTGAAGAAAATTCAGAGCGGGTGATTATCAGCGGATTATGGTCGGGAATAATGGGTGATTCCTACCGGTTGCTCGGATTTGAAAACTATCTTTTAAAATGCGCTCTTGAACCGCAATTTATAAAAACTTTAATAAACCGGATGATCGATATCTATCTTGAACTTAACGATGCGCTTTTTTCAGAACTGAAAGGGAAAACGGATATATGGTTTTTCGGCAATGATTTTGGTTCGCAGAATGGACTTCTGCTCAGCCCTGATATGTGGTATGAACTTTTCTTTGAGAATATAAAAAGACTAACAAGTCTCGCACATGGATACGGACTGAAAGTAATGATGCATTCATGTGGTGCAATATCTGAAATTATCCCATATCTGATTGAGGCGGGTGTTGATATTCTTGATCCGGTACAGACGACTGCCACAGGTATGAACCCGCAATCACTGACCGATAACTTTGGTGGTAAAATTATTTTTCATGGCGGAGTCGACACCCAGCAAATACTTCGTAATGGCTCCATCAAAGAAATTACTGAACATGTCCAGAACTTAGTTAACACCTTTGGAAAATCCGGGGGGTATATTTTTGCTCCATGTAACAGCATTGGCCCGGATATACCTGTGGAGAATGTCGTTGCAATGTATAAAGCGGCAAAATTAAAAATAGTTTATTCAGTCAACAAAGAAGATATCGAATGCGGAATAAAATCGATACGAAGGAGATATAGCAGATGACGATAAAACGGGAAAGATTACTTGATTGGATTCGCAATGGTGATGCGAAAGAGATGCCTGTGCTCTTTGGATTTGGCGGCAGGGAACCTTATTTACCGTCTTATATGGAAGCAATAAGAAAAGTTGCGAGGGGAAAATATTTACCACTTATCGACCATAGCAAGTACTGGAAGAAGTATGAGAAAAGTGTGTTTTTCTTGATGAGTGATGCCTTTCATCCAAACAATATTGGACATAGAGTCTTTGCAAAGTTGATTTTTCAATCACTTAATATCTGGGACACAGAAAATAGTTATACCTGCAAATTTTTTATATCATAAAACATTATGGAGAAACAATGAAACATCTATATTTATCAACCAGCCATGATCTTGACTCAAGAGTGCAAGATTTACCGGGTAAAATGACCCTGGAAGAAAAAGTCGCACAGACTGGCTTCGTTCATGGCAGCAAACTGCTGGAAAATGGCGAACTTTCCCTGGAATTAGTGAAAGAGCATTGTGAAAGCCATGGCATCGGTGGAGTCATGGATCCCTGGCTGGCTGCTACCGAAAATGCGAAGGTCATAAATTCAATTCAAAAATATATGATTACCCAGACCCGCCTTGGAATACCGGCTCTTATCATGGGGGAATGTCTGCATGGTCACCTCTCGCCTGGAGCGACCATATTTCCTCAAGCAATAGCTTTGTCATCCTCCTGAAATAGAGAGCTTGTAGAGGATATGCGTTAATCGTGTTTGAAGAGTAAATCGGCTTACGGTTGAGCTAATATAAAAATACCGTAAATGATGAAGGTGAAAAAATGAACATTACAGACAAAAGTATGATTCCGGACAAGTGGAAATGGTTTCCAGAGTGCCGTTTCGGCATGTTTATTCATTGGGGACCTTACTCCCGGCAGGGTAGAGGCGAACAGGTGTTATTCAGGGAACACTTGAACCAGAAAGAGTATGAAAAAACAGCCTGCGCCTGGAATCCAACCAAATTCAATGCGAAAAAATGGGCGGAAACGGCGAAATCCGCGGGAATGCGCTATGCGGTTCTGACCACCCGCCATCATGACGGGTTCTGCCTGTGGGACAGCCAATACACAAACTACTCCACGGCAAAACAGGCGGCTGGCAGGGACTTCGTGAAAGAGTATGTTGAAGCGTTCCGCAAAGCCGGTCTCAGGGTTGGACTTTATTATTCTCTGGCCGATTGGCGGATTCCAGCATATTGGGAAGGACCGGAAAACGATTCTGAAGGCTGGTCAATTTTTCGTAATTACATCCATAATCAAGTACGGGAACTGTTGTCTAATTATGGAATAATCGATGAATTCTGGTTTGATGGTGCCTGGCCTCGTAACGCTTACGAATGGGACAGTTTCAAACTTGTAGATATGATGCGCGACCTGCAGCCAAACATTCTTATTAATAACAGACTGGGAATCATTCCAGACGCTGACAATGCTCCAAAATTCGCGACCGGGGAAGGTGGAACGTCCAAAGAGCTAGGAGATTTCGGAACCCCAGAACATCATATTACTCCAGAACCAGACCGTTTGTGGGAATCATGCCAAGTAACAACTTGGCGGTTATGGGGATATGCAATCGGAGAACGCTGGCGTTCTGCGGATTTATTACTCGACATGCTAGCGGAATCAGCAAGCAAAGGCGGCAACCTGTTACTAAACGTCGGACCAAACGCGATGGGTGAAATCCCCGAAGAATTTAAGCGAGAAACGGCGAAACTTGGCAAATGGCTAAGAATTCACGGCGAAGCAATCTATGATTCCGAGGGAGGGGACATTTGCGAGATGGTAACTCGAGGATATCAAGTAGTGAAGGGCAATAACCTGTATCTTATCATACGTTTCTGGGATGGGAGTGAATCTCTAAGATTGGATGGCTTGAAAGCGAACATTCGCCGCGCCACACTTTTAACCACTGGAAAATCGTTAAAAGTAGAATATGAAAATAACGTGATAATTCTAAATGGACTTTCCAGTCAATCGCCATGCGACCTGTTTCCCGTTATTAAACTTGAATGCGTTGAGCATCCGACCCCACTCCCTTGGGCAAACGCCAGATTGTGGGAGGGTGATCCTCGACGCATGACAAGTTGGGCGAAAGCTCGCGGAGAGTCCGTATTCGTGGGAAAGTCAGAAGGTGACAATGGGGCGTAAACCATTTATCAAAAAAAATTACTGAATAAAGTCAAAAGTTTTGACAAACCATTTTTTTAATATTTATCAGGAGTGTTTATTTTATATGAATATGAATATGAAAAGTTTTTGCTGTTGGATTCTCTCAAGCGTCATATTGTCAATAGGGTGTTACAGTATTAGCGCCGAAAAAAGACAAGGATCAGTTACAATAGTAG
>DAOWBJ010000032.1 GCA_030634125.1 Victivallales bacterium | reverse complement strand
CTTCGCTAAATGTTAGTCAAAATTTAAATATGCAGCCACCCCTGTCTCAGGGGGTGTAAGCACTCGTATGGTTGATACCGTTATAACATCGTGAACATAAAAATGTTAGAATTTAACATCATAACATCAGCGCACCCGGCTGTAGATTATCCAAGCACTTCGTCGCACGAAGCTTCAAATACTTGAATTGATTCCCGAAGGGCGTCTTCAGTAATGCTCAAAGGCGGAGCTATTTTTAAACATTCGCCGCCAATGCCTACGGGAGCAAACATCAGCAACCCTTTTTGAAGACATTTAATGTTGATTTCCAGCGCGGTCGCCGGGTCTGGAGTTTTTGTCCCGGGTAAAACACATTGGATTCCGGCAACAAGACCTTTGCCGTGGAAACAGCCTAAACGTTCAGGGTATTTTTTCTGGATACGTTCTAATTCAGCACAGAGGATTTCGCCCATTTTCGCGGAATTTTCAACGAGATTTTCTTCTTCGATAACTTCCAGATTAGCAATGGCCGCCGCGACACAAAGCGGAGAGCCTGAATGCGTGCTGGTCATTGAACCCGGAGCGTAAATATCCATGATGTCTTTGCGGCCGATAACAGCCGATATAGGCAGTGAAGAGCTGATACCTTTACCGCAGGCGATAAGGTCAGGGCTGATGCCGTAATGTTCGAATGTGAACATTTTTCCGCTGCGCCCGAAACCAGCCTGAACTTCATCCATAATGAGAACGATGTCGTTTTCTTTACAGAATTTTTCGAGTTTTTGAGCATACTCAACCGGCATAAACTCAGGACCGACACCTTGATATGATTCACTCATTACGCCCGCGATTTCATCCGGCTTGATGTCTTGTTCATCGAGGCTTTTGAGGAATAAATCAAAAGAAACATCTTCGTTCTTGTAACCGTCCGGGAACGGGACCTGAACAAAAGTTTTGTCACCGTCAACAATCCATTCTTTCAACTTGGGCATTCCTCCAGCGAGCTGTGCGGCCAATGTACGGCCGTGGAAAGCATTGTTGAATGAAACAAAATATTTTCTTTTTTTACCATACTTGTTAATGGCGTAGGTTTTAGCCATTTTGATACAGTTTTCAGTAGCTTCAGAACCTGAAGAAAGCAGAAAAACGCTGTAATCTTTACCTTTTGGCGCGAGCGCTTGAAGCATTCCGGTAAGTTTTGCGCGGCCTTCGTGTATAAATACATAAGTTGACAATAAACCCTGATCGATGATGTCACGTAAAGCTTTTATTATTTTCGGATGACTGTGTCCGGCGTTGGAAATCAAAACGCAGCTTGACCAGTCGATCCAGCGGTTGCCCCATTTGTCCGCAACAGTGAAATTATCAGCTTTATGCCAGATAATTGGAGGCTGCCCCTGCATTGAACGGGGCTCGGATTTTTGCAGTTCAGCAAAAATCTCTAAAGATTCCGGAACCGGAATCGCGGTTTTGATGGAACGATATTTCGTTTCTACTTTTGGTACATTTACCGGGGTTAAATCATATTCAGCCATTTTATAAGCTCCTTTAAATGTTTATTTTTTAAGTTTAACTGTTGGTCTTTCGGTGCTGTAATCAATAATAGCGATGTCGCCGCCGGCGAGAATAGACATGCGTGCCGCTTCCTGAACGAGTTCATTATAAGCAGAGTTTTCCGGAGTCGCGATCAAGCCTTTTGCGTTGGCTTCTTTGATGCCGTTCTGACGAATTTCCATAGCCCTGTCTGGATTTCCGTCTACCTTAGCTTCAATTGCCGAAGCGCTTATTAAAGTAGCCGCAACAGAATCAAAACCATAACCTATCGCTTTCAAGCCATCCCCTTCCCATGGAACCGTGCGGAAGAAATCAGGATTGACATATTGGAAGCGCTTGGAAACGTTTTTAGCGAAACCGTATTCAACGCCGCGGTTGTGGTCGTCGTGAGCCAGTAATCCGGCACAATCATCGCCGTCAAAATACATAATCAAACCTTGATCGTTGCCGCCGGCACTGTCATCAGGATAACCGAGACCATTATTAACGGATAAAGTACCGGCGTTTTCAAAAACGACACGGCCGTTTGACCACATATAACCTTCTTTGCCGTTCGGGAAAGTTCCCTTGCGCCCGGTAACGGATACTTCCACTGGCTTCAGACCGGTAATGAAACAAACGAGGTCAACATAATGGCAGCCGACATAAACGAAAGGGTCGGTGTTTTCACAAGTAAACCAGTTCTGGAAGTTTGAATGACGGTAAAAATACGGTTCAATTAATTTGGACTCGCCGAGCGCGAAATCGCCGAGGTCCCCTTTGCGGTAATGCTTCCGCGCTAATAACGCGCGGCGGTCAAAACGTTTGTGGTATTCTACGCCGATGAAGATTCCGCGTTCTTTAGCTTCTTTTTCTATCTCCAGGGCCTGATCGTATTGCAGTACTAAAGGTTTGACGCACAGAATATGTTGATTAAAAGGAATAACGCCTTTCAAAACCATATAGTGCAGTTGATCCGGCAGGGCTATGATAACCAGACCGTAATGATCTTTTTCAGCGAGAACTTTTTTATAAAGCTCAGTGTCGCTTGAATCGCCCGCGCCGATTTCCGGGCAGGTTTTGAAATCCTGACCGGGAAAAGCTTCAAGGATATCTTTATTCTCTTTGAGTGCCTTGAGAGCACTTTCGCGCATATCACAGACGGTAATTTCGCCTATGACGCCTGTCCGCTGCAGCTGCAGCGCGGAGGGCAGAAGAACATCAGTTACAATCATGCCCGCGCCGATAATTGTCAAATCAAGCGCTTTCTGTTTTTGAGCCATTAAAAAACCTCTCTTATTTTAATATTTAACATCGAACGTCCGATGTTCATTTTTTATTATATTTTCTGATCCATCACGAGGTCAAGAACGACGACCGCGCCGCCGACAGCGACCCCGAGATGTCCATATTGTGAATAACTTACCACCGTCAAGCCGCCAATCAGGGCTTTCGCTAAACCGCGTTCGAAATATGTACGGAAAGTCCGTAAATATTCATCTCCCAGCTCTACCGCTCTGCCGCCGAGGATAATTGCCTCGGGGTTCAATACATCTGCGATAATTTGCGCTGCGAACGCCATGTGTTCGGCGCTTTGATCCATGATCGCGCAGATTTCAGCATCGCCGTTTCTGTATGCTTCCATTACTTCGTTGTAATGCATTCTGCGGTTTTTGATTTTTCCGGCTTGTTCGCAAATCGCGCTGGCGCGGGTTAAATCCTCCAGGCAATGACGGTCAAAACCGCCGCCTTCTTTTAGTACCGGCAATCTGATTTCGCCAATTTCACCGGCTGTCCCGAAGCTGCCCCGGAAAATTTTGCCGTTAATGACAATGCCTGCGCCAACTCCGCGGCCGCTGGTAATATAAACTATGTTGCGAAAATTTTTGCCTGCCCCGAATTGCGTTTCCGCCAGTGCCGCCGCGTTCGGACGGTTTTCCAGGAAAACATTAAACCGGCAGCGCTGCGCCAGGCGCTTGGCTAACTGTTTTTTTTCTATATCTAATGTTGAGCTGTTGACAATTTCATTACTTTCAGTATCTACAATTCCTGAAACCGCTATACCGACACCCTTGATCTTTTCCTTCGGGACATTCGCAGCCAGAAGTGCGATAAGCTCTTCAAGGACTTTTATAATAGTTTCAAAATCATTTTCGTAGTCAAGGTCTTCGCGGGCAACGACATTGCCGCATAAATCACAAAGCACGCCTCGAATCAAGTAGTCATCACCTAAATCAATTCCGATAGCGAAACAGGCATCAGGATTTAATTTCAACATTATCGGACGTTTGCCGCCGCAGGATTCTCCTTTGCCGGACTCGATAACCAGTTCTTTATCAACAAAATCCGCGATTATAGAAGATACTGTCGGGCGGGTCAAACCAGTAAGCTTCGCCAAATCCGCACGGGAAATCTGCTCATGCTCTTTAATCAACCACAATATTTGCTGGCGGCTTTTTTGTTTTGCCTGAGGATTATTCATAGAAACCTCTTTGTTTTTAGACTTTGTTAATTAAGCTTACAAAGTTTAAATATAACTTTGTTTTTACATTTGTCAACAGCTTTTATTAACTAATTACAAAAAAAAGCCCGTGGTTTTTACCACGGACTTTGTAATGATATGGATTGTACTTATTCTTTGAGACGGGATTATAAATTTAATATAAAAGTCAATTCACTAAGCAAGCCTTATAAATAATTTTGTTTTCTCCAGTATTCTCGTGCCATATCAGCCAAGCATAGTCTTATAATTTTAAATTTACCTTTAAGGCAAAACAGCCCAGTAATTCCACAGTGACCAATAGCCCCATCCCGCAAATCAAGGCTTCCATCATCGTTAAAAGCGGTAAACCATAATACATCAAGCCTGTGTTGTTCTATTCCTACTTTTCTTATTTCATCAACAGACAGTTTTATTTCTAAATCTTTATTAGTCAGAAGCTTGGCTTGTTCTATTGTTGTTGATTCAAGTTCAAAAACGGATAGATGTGGAACATCTGATTTTTTGTCTGCAGAAGATAGGTTAAATATCGCTTGAACATTATTGATTTCTTCTTTAAGGTAAGTTGATTTACACATCCTTAATACCAATGTTGCCGCAGGTAGTGGAGTATCATCGCAGGTTGTCATTATGCCTATTTGTCAACTTATGGCTTTATCAAGAAACTTAGAATAACAGTGAGAATCATTAAATACTTCCACTATAGTATTATACTCTTTCTCCCAGCAAATTTTAGTTTCTCGGTTGTAATAAAACAACTCAATTTTATCATCGACGAACTCAAATTCAAAAACATCACAATCATTATCAATTACACATATAGCATCTTTTCCGTCATCCGATGTTGAGATGGCAGGGTTGGGTATAGAGTAATTCTTTTTGTTTTTTCATAAATTCCATAAAAGGAGAATTTTGCTTTTTGGGTTGACTGGAAAATCTATCACTTGTTCTAAAATATTACAACTGCTAAAATTCCGTCGCTTTGCTCCCATCTCTTTTGGGGTTGACGTGCTTGAAGGAATTTGTAAGAAATCATTTTGATGTTTAAAAGCATACTGTAATGCGATTATCCGTTCTTCCGCGTCATCCAACAGGGGTAATTTAGAATTAGTGGCAAGCTTATTTGAAAGGTTAATAACCTCCCCAAAATAATCTGTGTCATTATTGTTAACTTTATTATTACTTTCTTGTAGCAAATTGCGGGTGTGGGCAATAAGGGATTCTGTACATAAAGAAGACTTATAATCAAGATCATCAGTTATATTTTCAAAGGATGTTGGATTATCAAAAAAACCAAAATCTCTATTGTTGTAAATAGATGCTTCTCGTAAACTACTAGTATTTTGCATAAAAAAACCTTTATTCTGGATAATACAAATTTAATATTTTATTAGATTCAATGGTTGATTCTTTTAAAAACGCTTTGACTTTAGCAAACGTTAACGGTTTAGGTTCCCCAAGGACTGTATTTATATCTTGAGTACAACTTATTTCACCTAAATCAGAATCGGTCTGAGGCGCAGCATGATTTCTCATCCATGAATTTACACTAAAAGCTTTCATTTGAAATGTTTTATGAGAATCTATATTGAAGCTCATTGGGCGGTTCAATGCGCCATCTTTAGATACATATTTTTTGTTACAAAAGTGTTTTGCTAATACTTTGCCAGCATGTTTAATGGGGTGCTTGCGGGTAATAACACTGGCAACTCTTGAAATATCCCAGTTAACTTTTTCAAAAAACTCTTCAAAATATTTTTCAGCTCTTTGGGTCATGCTCTTAAAATGCCCAAGTTCATCTTCGTTGTGAATCAAAATAATATCAAGTCTTTCATTGGACAGTTGTATACTGTTACCTGCATCATCTTTTAATATGACTCTTGGCATACCGGAGGGGAAAGACTCTGCCGTGGGCAAGATGATAGGATCTTGTGAAAAATCCCCCATCCATTTAGGTAAAATTTTCTTTATAAAATCTTGGACACCCATTTGGGGATTGGCAAAAAAAAGGACATATCGGCGTGCAACAATTTTAAAAGACTTATGTGATAGTTTTTTCATTTTCTTCTGACCTATTATTCATCCTCATTTATTAATAACATACGACATAATATCAAAATTTCAAGCACTTACGTAAACAAAACTTGTCAACCAAAATCATTATTAATATAGCCAATGTTTTTGCGCTTGTCAAATAACCTTTAGCTATGAGTGCTTTATTCTTTAATTTTCCAGTCGAGCGCGCCTACGGGGCATTCTTCTATGCAGGCTCCGCAGTCTTTACATGAAAGCGGCAGGACTTTGCCGAAAGAGGTTTCTACTTTTGTGCTGAAACCACGTTGCTTCAAGCTGAGCAGATTTTGATTAACCACTTCTTTACAGACCTTGACGCAAATGCCGCACTTAATGCATTTCATGCGATCCTGGATTATTAGCGGATGACGATTGTCATAACCGTTTTTGAGCCTTTCACCTTTGATGGCATCCGGCACGGCAAGGTATTCTTCTGAAAATTCTTTCAGCTTACAATCGCCTTTGGCGGTACAACTGCACTCAATACAACGTTTACCTTCTTCAATTATTTCGCACTCTGAAATTGTTGGAGCAACTTCCTTGAAAGTTGTTTTGCGTTCTTCCGGCGGAATGAATTTAAATTCTGCGCGAGGCTCTTCAGAAACATCTTCTTTTAGGTAAACCAGATCATCTTTCTCCAGACTGCGCCAGTGTCCGCGGGAAACATTGAAGGTAAATTCAGGACATGGTTTGACAAGTCCGTGTGAAAAGAAATCAACAATTCCGTCCGCGATCTTATTGCCTCCGGCAACACCCTCGACAACAGTCGCGGCTCCGGTAACACAATCCCCGGCGGCAAAAACATGATCTTCAAGATGATAGGTTTCTTCACTGACGTCAATTCCGCCCCAGCGATTGGTGCGGACTCCGCCCGGCGCGTCAGTTTTTTGACCAATAGCGGCGATAACCATATCCGCCTCGGTGTCATATTCACTGTTTTCAATGGGTACTGGACGGCGTCGGCCCGAAGCGTCAGGTTCGCCGAGTTTCATTTTCCGGCAAGTCAAAATCAGTTTACCGTTTTCTTTGCGCAGCTTAACAGGAGCGGTCAGAAAATTGAAATTAACACCTTCTTCTTTGGCTTCTTCTATTTCTATTTCTTCCGCGGGCATTTCGTTTTCCGTGCGGCGGTAGAAACAATTCACATCATCACTACCGAGTCTGACAGAAGTACGCAGACAGTCCATTGCGGTGTTACCTCCACCTACAACAATAACTTTGCCGGGGTTTTCACCGCTCCAGTCGTTCAAGGCTATTTCTTGAAGAAAATCAATGCCCTGCACCGCAAGTTCTTCGCCTTCGCAACGCATTGAGCTCGGCTGCCAGCAGCCGATTGTTACAGCAACAGCGTCAAACTCTTTTTTGAGCTCTTCCATTGAAAGATTTTCACCGAGTTTCCGGTTACATTCAAATTTTATGCCGCCCATTTTCGGGAAATGCGCCAGTTCTTTATCGAGAATAGCTTTAGGCAGACGGTATTCAGGGATGCCGTAGCGGAGCATTCCGCCCGGCTTGGGCATCTGGTCGTAAATCACTGATTCTATACCGTTGAGACGCAGAAAATAAGCCGTGGAGATACCGGCGGGCCCGGCTCCGACAATGCCGACTTTTTTCCCGTTTAATTCCGGGAGCTCTTCCATATATTCGTCGTAATACATATCAGCGGCGAGGCGCTTAAAGTCATTAATCGCCACTGGTTTATCGCTGACGTTTTTACGACAGTCTTTTTCACAGAAACGCGGACAGACACGTCCGATACTCATTGGCAGCGGGATGCGTTTTTTCAGGATTTTCAGGCATTCTAGAAAATCTCCATCGCGTCCGGCGCGAACGTATTCCTCAACCATTGCATGAGCCGGGCAAGCCATAGTACAAGGAGCTTCGCAGTCTCCGGCATGTTCAGAAAGCAGTAGTTCAAGAGCGGTTTTGCGCATATCCTTGACTTCGTCGCTGGACGCGTCAATTTCCTGTCCGGGGACGGGATACGCTGAACAGGACGGCAGAAAGCGTCCGGTTTTGGCGTCTTTGACTACGCAGACAAAACATGAAGTTGTTCTGGACACTTTTTCATTATGACACAAAGTCGGAATATGAATGCCGTTTTCAGTGGCTATATTAACAATTGTTTTATTTGGTTCAGCAGTAACCTCTTTGCCGTCCAGGATGAATTTTATATTACTCACTGTAAAAACCCTCACCTTTTTTCACCCGGAAGATAGTATTCTTGGGGCACACCTCAATGCAGGTGTTGCAACGGGTGCATTTATTATTATCAATTACGAAATCGTCGCTGACCGCGTCAACCGGACAATTTTTAATACAAAGTTTACATTTAACGCAATTATCCTGATCCAGTTCAATATCGACCAGTTTCTCACAAGCAAGTTCTTCACATTGTTTATTGTTGACATGATTTTCGTATTCATGACGATAATAACGCAAAGTAGCAAGCACCGGATTCGGAGCGGTTTGTCCCAGCCCGCAAAGCGAACCTTTTATAACTTTCGGGCCCATTTCAGCCAGAAAGTCCAAGTCTTCAGGTACGCCTTCGCCAGCCGTGATGCGTTCGAGGGTTTCAAACATGCGCTTGGTTCCGACGCGGCAGAAAGTGCATTTGCCGCATGATTCACGATGTGTGAAATCCAGAAAATAACGTGCGGTTTCGACCATGCAGCGGTTTTTGCCGATGATAATCATGCCGCCGGATCCCATGATCGCGCCCAGGGCTTTGAGCGAATCATAATCAACCGGAGTATCAAAAAGCTCAACCGGGATACAACCGCCGGAAGGTCCGCCGGTTTGAACAGCTTTGGTTGTTTCAGGATCAGCACCGCCGATATCAAAAACGATTTCGCGCAGGGTTATACCCATCGGCACTTCCACCAGCCCGGGGCTGTCCAGGTCGCCCGCCAGGGCAAAAAGTTTAGTTCCTTTGCTGCTTTCAGAGCCGATGCCGGCATAACTTTCCGCGCCGTCAGCGATAAGATACGGGACGTTACCGAAAGTTTCAACATTATTAATCATTGTCGGATAGCCTTTCCAGCCGCTGTCGGTCGGGAAGGGAGGACGGAAACGGGGAGTTCCGCGTTGACCCTCGAGAGAATGAATTAAGGCGGTTTCTTCTCCGCAGACGAAAGCACCCGCGCCTTCTTTAACAAAGATGTCTATTTCACGCCCGTCAATGATATTTAATTTGTGTTCTTTAATTTGTTCAATGGCGATATTCAAATGTTTAATCGCCAAAGGGTATTCCGCACGGCAGTAAATAAAAATGCGTGTACTGCCGGTCGCGTACGCCGCGATCAACATTCCTTCAAGAACTTGATGCGGAACGCTTTCCATTAATGAACGATCCATGAACGCGCCGGGGTCGCCCTCGTCGGCATTGCATATTAAAATCTTTTGTTCAGCTTTTTTAGCTGCCAGAAACCCCCATTTCATTCCTGTTGGGAAACCGCCTCCGCCGCGTCCGCGCAAGCCGGATTTTTTAACTTCATCAATAAGTTCTTCCCGCCCCATAGTTAAAGCTTTAGTCAAACCGGCATAGCCGCCGTTTTCGACGTATTCTTCGTATGAAGTCGGGTCTATTACTCCCGCCAGGCGGGTTACTTTCAGTAATTCTTTGGCTTTGCGCGCCGGGTTGATTTTGAAACGTCCGTCTTCGCCGAGCTCCAGAATATTAGCAATGCTTTTTGCGTTGGGAGCGACATGGGAATAAATTATTGACTCACCGTCAGTAGTTTCTATTTCGACAACCGGCTCGCAGTAACAATGACCGAAACAACCGACTTCATCAATCAGGATGTCGCCCGTGTGTTCCTTGAGTAGAGTTAGAACATCTTCAGCACCCGCGGCTATACCGCAGGACGCCATGCCTGTTTTAATTTTTTTAATTTTATCATTTATAGTCATTTTTTTCTATACTCCTTCAGAATCTTTATCGTGGCTTTGCGGTCAAGATTACCAAAAACTTTGCCGTTGACACTAAGCACCGGAGCTAAACTGCAGCAGCCTAGACAAGCAACCGTTTCCAGAGAAAAAAGACCCTCCGTATCGGTTTCGCCATCCGCGATGTCGAGTTCCGTGCTGATCCAGTCCAGAATAAGAGAACTGCCCTTGATATGACAAGCCGTGCCGTCACAGACGCAGATTTGAAATTTGCCGGGTCTGAT
>DAOWBJ010000166.1 GCA_030634125.1 Victivallales bacterium | reverse complement strand
TCAATTCGCTCTTTTTATTTCCCTCAAGGCATTGAAAAACCGCGCTGTGTTCGCTGTCCACAGGAATAAGCCGTCCTCCGCCATCGTGCGCCGCGGCGGAAACCAGTTCTCCCGCCATCACCATAACTTCCTTGCTGGCTAAAGCCACAGTTTTGCCGTCCCGCAAGGCGTCAATGACCGGCAAAAGCCCGCCGGTGCCGATGATCGCGCACAAAATTAAATCCACATCTTTGCGCAAAACCAATTCGCGCGCAGCTTCTATTCCGCTCAAAACCTCACAGCCGTCAGGAGCTAAGGCGCTTAGTTCAGTATATTTATCTTCATCTGTTGTAATAATTGTTCTGCAGTTAAGCTGCCGCGCCTGATTTGCCAGAGACTCCACGCTGTTGCGGGCGACGAGCCCAACGACATTGAACAGATCACTATGTTCGAGCGCGACTTTCACCGCGTTCGTACCGATTGATCCGGTTGAGCCTAGAATAACTACATTTTTCTTATTTGATTTCATATTTTATTTCGATTCCAACATTAAAGTTACAGACATCTTCTCGCTGAATCAGGGCGCGCATAAATTTTTCCCTTCTTATTTGATTAATTTCAGGAATTCATTGCGGGTGGGAGCTTCCGCACGGAAAGAACCGAGCATTCGTGAAGTAGTCATTACTGAATGCTGCTTTTCCACACCGCGCATAACCATGCATAAATGTTGAGCTTCCATTACTACACCTACACCTTCAGTATCAAGGCTTTCCTGAATTGCTTCAGCAATCTGGCGGGTCAAACGTTCCTGTATCTGCAGGCGGCGCGCGAACATATCGACAATTCTGGCTAATTTACTGACTCCAAGAATTTTCTTTGTTGGAATATAACCGATATGGCATTTACCCAGGAACGGCAGCATGTGATGTTCGCACATACTGTAAAACTCAATATTTTTAAGGATAACCATGTCGTCAGATTCCGCGTCAAACATTGCTCCGTTAACAATCTCGTCGAGATTCTGTTTGTAGCCGCGAGTCAGAAATTCCATGCTTTTCATAACGCGCCCGGGAGTATCCAGCAAACCCTGCCGATCCGGGTCTTCACCCATCTTTACTATTATTTCTCTGATTGAATCTTTCATTTAGTTTCTCTTTTCAGTATTTCAGTTTTGTAATCAAGAAATATACAGCAATAAAGCTTATAAATCAAAGCAAAAACACAAAGAGACCCGCTAATTCGTGAATTGGCGGGTCTCGGAATGCTGTTTTAAAGCGCAATTACTTCCGTTTGGGTAATGGATTCTGCAAATGAGATTGTTCCATTACATGAACCTGGCGACGAACTTGTTCGATTTTGATAATCTGTTCAGCATCGTTAACCATAACGTCATAAAGGTTATTATATAAAGAGCGAACCATGCCGCTGAAACCAGTTTCATTACTGTTTTTGTCATTGTACTCCCAGCTTTCTTCGTGCCAGGACAGGGTTTCGCCGCAATATTGACGATTGTCTGACCAGTTATCCCATAAAGCTGGAGCCGGATTATCTTCCGGTTTGAAATATTTCCATTTCAGTCCCGCGGGGCCACCGGTAAGACCGCCGAAAGTTCCGCTGATATTATACATGTCGCCCTGCGGATAAGCCTGGAAGGAATTGAGAACAACCTCAATCGTCGGACAACCTTTGCCGTAAAGCGTTGTTGAACAGAAATTTTCCGCGTCTCCGCCTGATGGCTGGTCGGCAAACATGCGGCAGAATACTTCCGGGTACTCTTCGCCGAAAAGCACTATCGCCTGGTCAACCGGATGTGGTCCAGTATTCAATAAGTTACCGCCCAGTTCGGATTGCAAAGTCTGCCAGTCCCAGCGACGGGCAAAACCGCTCCAATTACTGCGGATATAAACCAGTTCACCCAAAACTCCAGACTTAATAATTTCCTGGATTTTCTGGAAAAATGGATAAAAACGTGAGTTTTGGAAAGGATAGAACATTTTTCCGGATTTTTTAGAAGCGGCAACGATTTTATCAAAGTCAACAAGATTGGTCGCCGAAGGTTTTTCACTTAAAACATTGAAGCCTTTTTTAAATCCCATCAAAGTCGCTTCAAGATGAAGCCGGCTCGGAGTCGCGTTGACGAATAAATCACATTTAACATTTTCAAGCATGTCTTTGTAATCTTCAAAAACTTCACAGCCAAATTCATCAACCGCATCTTGACGACGATCCGCTATCTGATCCGCGACCGCGACAATTTTGAACTTGCCGGGATCGTTTTTCAGCCAATTCGCATGGATTCCATAACCGCTGCGACCAAAACCGCCAATAGCAACACTAATCACCTTACTCATGAGAATAATCCTTAATTTAGTTTCAACCGGTTTTTACTTATTTAAAATTATAAACCGGTTTTATTTTATAATTATACTCTTCCTGTTGAATTATGTCAACCATTATTTATAAAAAAAGAAAAGAAAAAAAGCACTTGTGCTTAATTACTGTAGCTTGCCGGTTTTGAAAAATTATTTTCCCAATGGTGTATTTCATGTATTTTGAAACGGGACAGGATTATTTCAATCAAATCAAAACGATATATGACATTTGGGTTGTCGATATTGTGTAAATAATTTTGCGCGGCGCGGTAAATACGTTTTTTCTGCTTGGAACTTAAACCCTCCGCCGGACGTGAACGAGTCGTGGCGCGTCGTGTTTTGACCTCGATAAAAACCAGATTTTCGCCATCCCGGGCGACTAAATCTATCTCGCCGGACTTGACTTTGTAGTTACTGCAAAGAATAGAATAATTTTTATCGCGCAAAAGCCGTGCCGCAAGTTTTTCGCCTCTAGCTCCAAGTCTAAGATGTTTGGATTTGGCGGAAAAATAAGACATATCACCCTACTCTTCGGTTTCGCCGCGGAAGGTAAACTGGAGAAAAGCCAGAGATATAAGACTTAACACTACAATCCACAAGACGGGATTGCTTAAGTCAAGAAAACTATCGGCTTGCTGAGGTTCGTCTAAAGATTTGGACCAACTATAGATCGAAGATGAAAGCTTGCCGGATATAATATCGACAAAAGATACCGCTAAAATCATTCCAATCACACTCCACAAAGCATAAAGCCGCCCGGCTCCCAAAGCCGCGATCGCGGTAATCGGCACACGAAAACAAAACGCCAGTCCTGTCCCGGAAACAACTCCGCCGATCAGGGACGCCCAAAAATAACCCGGACGCACATGGATCGCAATGACTTCCGCCTGCTGCAGGAAGTAGACCAACGCAACCCCGAAGCCTAAGGAAAACAACAATGTTTTGAGCAGGCGCCCGTCTTTAAGCAGGAACATATTCAAACAGGTTTTGCGCCAGGATAAATCAGATTTGACCAGCAAAAAACCACAAAATATACCTATGAAAATAGCCGCGGCTAAACGATAATTACCAGTTAACATTATTTATTCCCCTCCTGATTCGCCACGATTTTCAAGCAAAATCGCAATCCCGCTGGCTACCGCGAAACACGATACTAAAAATATCCACGATCCGCCCGAAAGCTGTAAAGCTCCAGACCACTGCCCCAAAAATGAATCGCCCGAAAGCTGCAGGCCAAGCATCACCAGAAAACCTCCACCCAATCCATACAAAGCTGTTTTCAGGCTTTTGGAAATAATGCCGGATTCTTTGTCCTGAAAAAAACGTATCTTCCAATTGCCGCTCATCAATGACGCGGCTAAAGCACCAATAAAAATACCTCCGAGAAATCCAGTTTGCCATTCCAAAGGCGGTAGAGCAATTTCTTCATCGTCTGAGACTTGTTCTGCCGTTTGCTCGACATATTCAGAAATCTTAATCATTCCGTCATTCATGCCGACCGTGTCTTGAAAAAGATAAAGACACAAGACAATCATCCCGGACAATAAAGCACCGTTAAGATAAAAAGACCATTTACCAGTTAGTATTCCCATTTTCAATCCCTGTTTTTATTATGCGCTTGCTTCCTTCAACCTTTTCCTCGAAACCTTCACATAGTTCTTGAGCATCAAGAATCATTCTCCTTGTCAGTTAACTTAGCATATTCAATAGACAAATCAATTAACTTTTTACTCAATTCAGTAATAAAGAATGGAATAATATTTTACTGATTTTAAACGGCGGAACGCTGGTTATGTTCGCCTTTCTACCGGGGGGATCAAATTTTCTTCCAGTTTGTGTACTTTGCCGCACCAGGTGGATAAATGCATGATTTCATTGTAAATACATTTTATATCGGCATTTTCGCATGAACCGTCCATGCGCGTTCCCCCGCATGGGCCGTTTGCCATTCCTTTCGGACAAAGCTCCGGGCAAATATAAAAAGTTTTAGGCAGCCGGCACTGTGAACATTCTTTACATGAGGCGAAAAGCTTTTTGGCGAAAAAATGGCTTCCCGGAATTTGTTTATCTGCACGCGGAAACATGAATTTTTTGAGCTTATAGGAACGTTTTTCTTTGTTTGATAAGCTCATTGGAGGGACTTTGGTCATGTTCGGGGCTGTTTCCAGATGAGCCTTTGAAAATAGATTTTCGAATAAATAAAATTTATAAGGATAAGGAGCCATCTCGGCTTTCGCGAGATATTCCATATACTCTTGCGACCAGTCGGCGAAACTGGTGAATTCCTCAAGCGCGGACTTGATTCGCTCAGCCGCTATTTTGATTCTGTCAGGAGAATTGAGCCCTGCTATTTGAATACCGCTATAGCCGAGCAGGTGACAGCCGGCAGCTTGTAATTCCAGCCGCCGCCATTGAGCCGCTTCGAACTGATTATGGGAATACTTTAACTCGCTTCCAAGAATAGATTGGAAGTTAGCGGAAAACTGGACTCCTGCCAAACTGCCCCGCTGAACTTTTTCGAGGAGCTCGGGACTTAAAAGCATTAAGCGCGCAATCGTCGGGAAAT
>DAOWBJ010000009.1 GCA_030634125.1 Victivallales bacterium | reverse complement strand
TTTTGACTTATGTTAGTTGCGTCAAAAAAGCATTAACTATTGTAAAATTCGCAATTGATTTATTATTAATTCATTCGATGTTGGGCGTTCGATGTTGAATGTTCGATGTTCAAAGTCCCGGCAAAGCCGGTTAAGTTCAAAAATTATTATCGATATAATCCGTTTGTTTACACACCCTTTTAACGTTTTTCTAACACAAAAATTCATTAAATTACTTGGTTTTTTCTTCTAATAATGCTATACTTACTGACAGAGGATAGCGGAAATACTCTGCGTATAATATTTAATTGTTATTTTTATTGAAGGATGTATTTATGGAAAATAGAGAATTAACTAAAACTAGAGTCAGGAATTTGATGGACGATATTCCGAAGGAATTGAAACATCGGCGGCTGGCTAAAGTTCGTAATACCATGAAAAGAACATTTTCCGGCATGAATACTTTGCTCGGGCAGCTGGCTCACAGCAAAACCGATAAAATCCGTGCCGCGAAAAAACATAAAAGAAATGTTACGATCGCAACCGCGTGCATTGTTGCGGCAATAGTCGTTATCGTTTTAATTGTTGTACTTGGTTAACTATTTGAAACGCTGAATAAACTCCGTTTTGGAATAAAGGCTCTGTCTTAATTCCAAAACGTTTTTTTATGTTCTCCAATTCACCACGCTTCAACTCAATTGTTTTGATCAGTATCCAGGTTCCAGGCGCTAAGCTTAAAACTTTAGCGCGCGGGTTCGGCTTATCAAAAATCCAACGATCAGGATTTATGCCGGCCATTCGACCATAAAGCATTATCACATAGGGCTCGGCGTTAAAACTGAGATATACAGGAATCTCATTTTCCCCCGCGACCTTTTTTATTTTTTGAATTAGACTCCAGGGTTTATATTCCGGCGCCATATAGTAAGGATTGAAAAAATCGTCCAGATGCTGTTCCCCATGAAACGCCTTTGCCAAAAACCCACGATAATTATGACAAAACATTCCCCATCCGATGCTTGCCGCCAGTAAAAATCCAGCCATAATCAACTGTTTGTTCCACACCCGGCAACTCGCCATAAAATGCCGTAGTCCGGCACAAAGCAACAATATCCATAAAGGCCACAAAGTAATAAATACCCGCGGAAAAGGTGCCGGAGAGCGCAAAAACACGACCGGCAACGGGACTAATAAAATCAACAGAGTCCATAAAAACTTCCGGTTTTTAACTCTGCTTAAATATATAATTCCTCCAGCCGCAGCCACAATAATCAAAGGCAGAAACGCAATCGCGAAACTGGAATAAACTACTCGAATAACATCAAGCCCGCTACCCCATCCTTCGCGCGTCCGCAGAATTCCAGCGATTTTTTGGCTGAGCGGCAGATAAAATAAAGCTGTTGCCGCCAGCGGAGCCGCGGCTAAATAAATAAATTTCCATTTAAATACTTTTTTGAAACCGAAATAAGGAAAAAAGAAAATAACAATCCCCGCCAGCGCCAAAAGATTAGATGAAATAGTTCCGACCGCCAGCAGGCAGAATATAAAGTACCCCGCCCCCGCGCGCCAGTCAGGTTTTTGAACCCAGGAACGGGCAAATTCCACGCTCAAAACTATCCACAACATACTTAGCATATAGCCCCGTACAGCCGTGGAGTAAATCTCAAATGGAAGAGAATAACTAAAGGCAAACAGTACCAGAGCAAGCGTAATTATCCCATAGCGTTTGCGCCAGCGCTCAAAAATCACTCCGACAGTAATCGCCGCCGATAAAACGGTAAATAAACGCCAGTAAAAATCCAAAGATAAACCGGAAGGATATAACTCATTCCAGAATTTCAGGAAAATAGTATAGATAATGTGATTATTGGGAATAACATAGTTGCGATAGACAGCAGCAATAGTCGGCAAATACATAAATTCCCCGATAGTCAGTGCTTCATCAAACCATAGTTCACGAAACAAAGCATCCCGGACACCAAGAATAAAACCGCAAACCACCATAAATATAGCTATAAAATGGATTCGGTTACGGTCATTTGACATATTTTATTTTAACTCCAGAAGAATCTTCATCAACTCGTCACCTTTCATAAAACCAAGCTTACCTTTCAGCGCCTCGGTTTCGCTGAAAACCTTGACATCATCACATTCGATACCCGGTCCGCAAATCGCGACCGGAACCGGCATCCTGGTGTGCTTGCGTAATTCAACCGGCACCGGATGATCCGGCAATACCGCGAAAATAACATCTTCATCTTTGAGCGCTTCCAGCACCGGCGCGACAATTTTAGAATCAAAATCCGCGATTGCCTGCATTTTTAATTCCAGATTTCCCTCATGCGAACATTCGTCAATTGCCTCAACATGCAGATATACGAAATCGTGCGTTTTAATTGCCTCAATAGCGGCTGCCGCCTTGCCCGCGTAATTGGTATCAATATAACCAGTAGCGCCAGGTACATCTATAACATCCATGCCAATACACTTGCCGATACCTCGAATAACATCAACCGCGCTGATGACCGCGCCGGTTTTGCCTTGATAACGCGCTGAAAAACTTTCCAGACTCGGACGTTTACCCGGGCTCCACGGCCAAATATGATTCGCGGGAGACTCTTTCCCCGCATTCAAAGGATGTTTTGCCAAAAATTCAGCGGTTTCGGCAAATAAATCATTCAAAAAATCAACCGTATGTTCAGCTTCAGCACTATCGTTAAGCGCGGTCCAGTGCAAATCCTCAATATTAATTCCATGTGAAGAGTCAGGTTTATAATAGTCAACTTCGGATGAAAATTCATCTCCGTGCAGAACCACTAAATTACGGTAGCTGACACCGTGATGAAAAGTTACATGATTATCATCAAATTCCTTCTTCAAATCCTCTATCACCTGCCCTGACACACTATTCTCTATATGTCCAGCGGAATAATCATCCATAACTCCTTCAGGCGAAACATGTACCAGATTACAGCGCCACGCGACATCATTCTCAGCCAGTTCAATGCCCTGACTAACAGCTTCAATCGGTCCGCGTCCGGGATAATTTACTTCAGGATAAAGTCCCAATACTGACATATTCGCCACATCTGAAGAAGTCGGCAAGCCTTCCGGTAAAGTCAAAAATGTTCCGCTGCCGCCTTTCGCCGCGATTGAGTCCATCGCCGGAGTATCCACTGCTTCCAGCGGAGTTTTACCGCCGAGTCTTTCCACGGGCAGATCAGCCATGCCGTCTGCTAAAAAAATTAAAGCTTTTGCCATAAATATATTTCCTGTATAAATATTTGTATTTTAAACATAGTTTATTCTAGTATAATGGAGCTTATATTCAACTAATTTTCAAAAAAAACGCCGTAATTATTGATCTTTTATGATTTTTTCTCAATTGAGCAGTGCCATGAGCGTTTTAACGGGAGTTGATTCAAGCAGACAACTCAAACAAAATGTAGAGCTGTTCAACAAAGGCTCCCTGCCCGGTGATTTATTAGACAAAGTAAGAAAAATCGTCCCGACATTCCCGGAAACCGTTATCAGACCAGTCTATTGGCCCAAATAAATAAAAACAGCTTATAATGAGAACTATTACTGCAGTGTAACTTTGCGCCCGCGATATTTTGCGTATTTAATAAACAAGCGCCTGGCATCATCTTTGTAACCATTCTTGTCAAGAGATATGACCAGATATTTTTCAGTATTATTTAAAGGAACCTTATCTTCAATAAGCTTATCAATAAGTCGTTCAGCTTTATAGTATTCCCGGCAACGAATCAAATGATTAATTACAGTACGACGTTCGCTGCCGGTTCGTAACTTATCAGGCGAAGTGTAAGTCAGGGAAAAGAAACCAAGTACAAAAATTGCTGAACATATATATATTAATTTTTGTGATTTTGCTTGAATCAAGAGGTGAATAGAAATACCACATAATACAAATAACAAAGGAGCATCCACTATTCTAAAGCGGTAAAACATCGAAAAATAAATAATCGTTAAAAAATATCCTGTCGCCATACCACCAACAAAAAGACTCCTCAAACGCTTAAAATCTAAAAATAAAGCCAAAATAGCCATTGCGAGAATTAAATTAAACGGTACAAGTAAAATCTCAAGCAAAGTGATAATTTCCCGATGCGCATAAAAAGAAAAACCATTGGGTGCCTCATATGATGAAACAAACATCTTTACTTGCGACGGCACTCGATTGACAATACTGCCCGCAAGCTTTTCTGAACTTTCGACATTAGCTTTTCCATGGTAAAAGTTAAATGCATGAACAAAATTTCCAGGTATTATTTCCGGCGCATCAAACCTGACATAATTGTAAATTATCATTGGTATAACAAAAATTAAAATTCCGGCAAGATATATAGCAGCTTTTTGATATTTAACATGTTTGCGTACATTCGGAAAAATCAACATAATACATGGAGCCATAACAATAGGAATAAAATTTTCCCTGCCCAAAATAGTCAATGCGGCAAGCAAGCCCGCTAACAAATAGTGATACCATTTTTTTGAATAAAATCCTTTAACAAGTAAATACACAAAGCCTATAAAACACAGAGCCAGAGGCGCCGCCCTCAAAAACCCAATGGAAACAAGAATAGCTGAGCCGTAAAAACAATATATCAGCGCCGCTGCTTGTGAAGATATAAAACTACAGCGCAATAAGCGGCAAAGTTTGAAAATAACGACAGGAATCAAAGAGCATAAAGCAATCTGCAACAGCCTCATAATTACAATCTTACCACCTGCAATCATGCTTAAAAAAGCAAGAAAAACGGTGTATGAAAAAGATAATTTATATCCTCCATCAGGGAAAATAGCTTTAAGTATATTGTTGGCATGGTTCAAAAAATTAAGCTGATCCATACCGGGGTGCGGCATTGCAAACAAACTATATGCTCTTCCTTGCCACAACACTGTCGCGGAAATTATAAAACAAAAAACATATATAAATAAAGGAAAATAACGGTTTATACTATTTTGTCTTCTCATATTTACCAGCCAATAATTAATTAAAATAACAAAAATCTTTCAAAGTAATTTAATACACCTGCTTAAAAAAACAAATAATCTTCAAAAATAACGCGGCATGCAAATTTTTTGATATAATCCTTGACAAAATCATAACGTTGTGATATAATGATTACCATCAATGATCATAACGTTATGGCAAGGGTTTTATTTATGCGGGTTACCTTGAAAGAAATAGCAGCGGCTACAGGAATGTCTATTCCGGCAGTCAGTCATATATTGAATCGGCGCGGAAATTATTCCCCAAAAACTTGTGAAAAAGTAATTTCAACCGCTAAAAAAATGGGCTATCGTCCCAACTCCACCGCTCGGGCGATGCGCAGCGGGAAAACCAGGCAGATTGGAGTATTGATACTTAATAGTGAAAGTCAAAAACATAAATACCACTACATGGCGACTTATGAATTCATCTTGGGAATTAATGAATATCTGATCAAAAAAAACTATATTTTATCCCTGATTCACCTTGGTAACGTCGAAAAACTTGAAGAAAATTCACGGGTGTTTAATGAAAATGTCCTCGATGGTATGATCGTTATCGACTCTATCCCGAAAGACACCTGCGCAAAAATCCAGCAACAGGTAAAAAACGTGATATGGCTGGAGACTAATGTCTGGGAAAAACATTGCTGTATCCGCCGCGATGAGTTCAAAGTCGGATATCAATCCGCTCAGCATTTGATACAAAAGGGTTATCGCGAACTGCTCTGGTGCGGCGGGCTTGAACTGGAAAATGCTGAACCGCATTTCAGTATTGAACAACGTTACGCCGGAGTTAATCAGGCGGCTGACGAGGCAGGTGTACCGCTGAAGGATTTGAGTATTAACTGGAGTCTCTGGCGGCGCGAACTAAAGGAATGGTCGAAGATTTTCGAAATGGAACTTCTCGAAATTAAAAAACAGCTCACAAAAGGCATTGGCTGTATCGCTTATAATCCAGATGTATTATTCTGGCTGAAAGATGGCGCCGCCCGTTTTGAACGTTATGCCGGGCGGGATTTCGGGGTTATCTGCTGCGATGAAACCGCGATGCTCCGGGAATGGTATCCAGATGCCGCCAGAATAGGCTTTGACCGTTATGATTTCGGACAGAAAGCCGCTGAAATGTTATTAGCATCACTCGAAGATAGAAAAATTAAACCAGAATCTCTTCTACTCGAACCCAAAATTTTAGTAGAAGGAAAAACCGTTAAACAAAAAAGGTAAACAATTATGAAAAATTTTTTCCCGGAAGTAAGACAAGTAATACGATATGAAGGCGCAGACTCAAAAAATCCATTGGCTTTCAAATACTACGATGCGGACCGCATTGTCGGCGGCAAAACTATGAAAGAACAGCTGAACTTTTCTTTGGCTTACTGGCATACTTTGAAAGGCACCGGCGCTGACATTTTTGGAGCCGGAACTTACAAACGCCCCTGGCTGCAAAATAATGACCCGATGAAAGACGCGGAAGATACTGTGTATGCCGCCTTTGAGTTTATCTCAAAACTCGGAATCCCGTATTACTGTTTCCATGACCGCGATATCGCTCCTGAAGGCGAAACTTTCGCTGAATCATGCAAAAACCTTGAAAAAATTGTCGCTATCGCGAAAAAACTCCAGGGCGAAACCGGAACCAGACTTTTGTGGGGCACCGCTAATTTATTCAGTCATCCGCGCTACACCCACGGCGGCGGCACTAATCCTGACGCAATGACTTTCGCCTGGGCATGTGCTCAGGTCAAAAACGCAATGGACGCTACGCTCACTCTGGGCGGCGAAAACTATTTATTCTGGGGCGGCCGTGAGGGATACGAAACTTTGCTCAATACCAATTACGGTCGTGAACAGGATCAGTTAGCACGCTTCCTGCACATGGCGGTTGACTATAAGAAAAAAATTGGTTTTAAAGGTTTATTCATGCTCGAACCCAAGCCGCACGAACCCAGCGCGCATCAATATGATTTTGATTCAGCAACCGTTCTCGGATTCCTGAGAAAATATGATTTACTGGATTATTTCCGTCTGAATATCGAAGCCAATCACGCAACCTTAGCCGGGCATACATTTGAACACGAACTGACCGTGGCAACCGCTGACGGCAAACTTGGCAGCGTTGACGCTAATATCGGCAATCCGCAGTTAGGCTGGGATACTGACCAGTTCCCGACCAATCTTTACGATGCGATAAAAGCAATGATGGTTATTCTGAAAAGCGGCGGCTTCACCAATGGCGGGCTGAATTTCGACGCTAAACCGCGGCGCGGCTCAACTGATACCATAGACCTTTTCCACGCTCATATCGGCGCAATGGATACTTTCGCGCGCGGCCTGTTGATTGCCGACAAAATCATCAGCGACGGCGAACTCGACAGTTTTGTAAAGGAGCGCTACAGCACTTTTGACAGCGGCTTCGGCGCGGATATCATGAAGGGCAAAAGTTCATTCGATATACTTGAAAAGATTGTCCTCGAAAACGGTGAACCGGACATGAAAAGCGGACGTCAGGAGATGTTGGAAAATTTGATTAATCAATACATCTAATGAGGTAAATCATGAATTTATTTCTTGGTTTGGACAGCAGTACACAGGGATTGAAAGCGGAAATCATTGATATTGACGCTGGAGTTATTATTGACAGCGCAAGTGTTAATTTCGGCAAAGATCTGCCGCAGTATAATTGTCCAAACGGGCATCTGGAAAATTCCAATCCGCTGATAAAACACGCCGATCCTTTGATGTGGGCGGCGGCTCTGGATTTAGTGCTTAGCCGCTTGCGGCAGCAAAATGCCCCGCTGGATAAAGTTGAAGGCATAAGCGGCTCCGGGCAACAGCACGGCTCTGTCTATCTCAATGATAAATTCACTGAAATTATTGCAGAACTTGACGTGGAAAAGGATTTACCGGAACAACTGGCTCCGGCATTATCCCGCAAAACTTCACCGATATGGATGGATCGCGCGACTTCGGAAGAGTGCCGCGAACTGCAGGAAAAGTTTGGTGAACGACTCCAACAGGACACCGGTTCTCCGGCTATCGAGCGTTTTACCGGGTCGCAAATCCGCAAGTTCACGAAAGAAGATAATGCCGCTTACTCAAATACAACGCATATTCATTTAATCAGTTCTTTCATGGCGTCAATTCTCGCCGGGACAAATTCCCCGATTGATTTTGGTGACGGTGCCGGAATGAATTTACTCAACTTAAAAACCCTGCATTGGGACGAAGAAATTACAGAATTCACCGCTCCCGGCTTGCTGGACAAACTGCCGTTGGCGGCAAGTTCTGATACTGTCGCCGGAAAATTGAGCGGATATTACAGCAAATATGGACTTAAAAGCGGCATTCCAGTAATTGTCTGGTCGGGCGACAACCCTTGCAGTCTAATCGGCACAGGCGCGGCGGAACCGGGGGTGGCGGTCATAAGTTTAGGTACCAGTGATACATTTTTCGCTGCGATGCGTAACTTCAAAACCGATCCGCACGGCTATGGTCATGTATTCGGCAACCCGGCTGGCGGATTTATGAGTCTGATATGTTTTTCCAACGGCTCATTGGCTCGTGAAAAAATAAAAAAAGACTGTAGTGTTTCATGGGAATATTTCGATTCTCTGCCTGAAAACAAAACTTTGCCCGGCAATGACGGCAAATTAATGCTTCCATATTTTTCCACAGAAAGCACTCCGGTAGTTTTAAATCCTGAAGTTAAATATAATTTTTCTCCTGAAGAAGCGGATTCCGAAAGCAAAATCCGTTGTATTCTCGAATCTCAAGCATTAAGCATGAGGCTGCATTCAAGCTGGATGGGCGAAACATTCACCCGTATCCGCATTACCGGCGGAGCGTCGAACTGCAATCCATTCCTGCAAATTTTAGCGGATGTATTTCAAGCGCAAATCGAAAAGATATCCATCACGGATTCAGCAGGTTTAGGCGCCGCGCTCCGGGCGGCAAACGCAGTTGCTCAAGTTCCATTCGCCGGACTTTTTGACAAATTCACCGCCGCAAAAGAAATAATCCTGCCAAATCCAAACAACGCAAAAATATATGACAATGCTATAAAAAAATATGCTGAATTGTCTACATTAGCGAATGCGCGTCAACATCGACGTAAACATCCAGACCTTTGACTGGCTTTGAACGTAAAATCATCCGTCTTAGCTGCTGCTGTAATTTCTGCATCTTTTTGCCCCGGAAAATTATCATATATCGATATCTTCCTTTGATGCGCTCAATCGGCGCTGAAGCAGGCTCTGTAACTATGATCTCCTTATGACACAAAGGACGGACATACTCCATGAAATCAAGCGCGTACTGCCTGCACTCAGGTAAATTTTCAGAGCGGAAAACCACCGTCATCAAGTGTCCGTCAGGCGGATACAACAGCATTTCCCGCATTTCCATATCGTATTTATAAAAGCTTATAAAATCATGATTGACTGCGTATTTAATGGTTTCATTTTCAGGATTATAAGTTTGAATAAGGACTTCGCCGCTAATATCGCCCCGCCCCGCCCTGCCCGCTACCTGCGTTAAAAGCTGAAAAGTGCGTTCGCCTGAACGAAAATCCGGGATATACAAAGCCTGGTCAGCGTTAAGCACTCCCACCAGAGTAACATTAGGGAAATGCAGACCCTTGGCGATCATCTGCGTTCCGATCAGAATATCTAAATCTCCACGTTTAAACTTACTCAAAACTTCTTCATAGGAACTGGCTTTGCGCATTGTATCCGAATCCATCCGGGCAATCCGCGCCTGTGGAAAAATTCCTTTAGCCATGCTCTCAATTTTTTCCGTTCCAGTCCCGCTGTAGCGGATTTCCTCGGAATTACATTCGGGACAGCGTTTATAAGCGCGAATTACATCACCGCATAAATGACAAGCCAGGCTTTCGCGGTTTTTATGGTAAGTATAAGCGATTGAACATGAATCACATTCCGCCACAAAACCGCAGACATCACACATCATCTGCCGTGCGTATCCCCGGCGGTTCAAAAATAAAATAGTTTGTTCACCTGCGTTTAAACGGTCTTTTACAGCATGAATTAACATCCTTGAAAAAAGATTGCTTTGCCCTTTCTCCGAAGTTCCCAGGCGTTGATCCACCAGCTTCACCTGCGGCAGGGAACAATCGTCCACCCGTTTAAAAAGTTCAACTAATACATATTTGCCTTGCCGCGCGTTGTAATATGATTCAAAGGATGGTGTCGCCGACCCCAGCAAAACTACCGCCTTTTCTATTTTTCCGCGCATCACCGCAAGATCGCGGGCGTGATAACGCGGGCTTTCGCTTTGTTTATAAGTACCTTCGTGTTCCTCGTCCACCACAATCAACCCTAAATTGCGGAAAGGCGCGAACAACGCTGAACGTGCTCCGACAACGATTTTCACCAGTCCGTCATTGATTTTGCTCCATTCGTCAAAGCGTTCTCTTTCAGTCAAACGACTGTGCAGGACGCTGACCAAATCCCCGAAACGAGCTCGAAAACGTTGAACCGTCTGCGGTGTAAGCGATATTTCAGGCACCAGCACTATCGCCTCTTTGCCCGTTTCCAAAACCCGCGCGATAGTTTGCAAATACACTTCCGTTTTACCTGAACTGGTGATTCCGTGAATCAAAACTACATGTTTATCTTCAGGGTTTTCAAGCACTTTATAAATTGTATCCAAAGCCTTTGCCTGTTCGGGATTCGGGTCTAAGGGCTTTGTCCTGATAATCGTTATATCGGCGAAAGGATCGCGCCGTACAACACGTTTTTCTTCATTAATGATATTTTTCTTTAGTAAAGAATTAACTGGAGACATAGTAACGTCAGCACCATGCAAAAGCTGTTCCTGAGCGACGCTTTGGCTGGTCAGGAGTAATTTTACAACGCTCACCTGTCCGGCGCCGCGTTTTTTGTCGGCGTGTTCAATGACGAATTTTTCCGCTTCCCCGGCGTCAACGACAGAAAACATGCGCAAAGTTTTATGTTTAACCTTACCGCTGCGCACCGCGCTCGGCAGTAGAGCCCGCACTGCTTTTTCACGCGAACAACAATAATATTCAGCCATCCAGCGTCCTAATTCGACCAGTTTTTCGGGGATACGGGTATGTCTTTCAGCGATTGAAGTAATTTCTTTGAGTGGTTTATCGTATTCAGTTTCGGCGACAATATTAAGCACATAGCCGCGGCGTTTACCGCGCCCGAAAGGCACATGCACCTGCACGCCGACATGCACCTGACCTTTCAATTCCTCAGGAATGAGATAATCAAATGCTTTATCCAGCGATAAATCTACTATTACTTTAGCTACGTTCATATTACCCTAATATTTCAAATGGAGAAACCTGCTTTATTATAATAGTATTCACGGCAGGAAAAACAAGAAGGCATCTCGGAAATCTTTAGAGTTTTCTGGAGTCTTTGATTACTTGATTCAAGGTATTTTAACAATAATTGCAGCTCTCGCAGCTTGGAGTATATTGAAAAAATCGTCAAGGAGCTTATATTAAGGTTTAACTATAAGGGAACAGAAAAGTGTTATTTAATTTAGCCATTATTGTCATCATTGCCTTATTCGTAAACTGGTGTTGCGAAAAGATAAAAATTCCTGGTTTGCTTGGAATGATTGCTGTCGGAATCGTTTTAGGTCCCTACGGAGTTCCCGGTTGTAATCTTATTTCACCCTTAATCAACAACATGTCTTTCGAACTGCGTACCGCCGCGTTAATTGTTATTTTAATTCGCGCCGGCTTGGGCTTGAACCGTCAAACTTTAAATAAAGTTGGTGTTCCAGCGTTGAAAATGAGTTGCATTCCCTGCTTGCTCGAAGGAACCGCGGTAACTTTAATCGCCCATTATTTATTGAAACTGGATTGGGCGCCGTCTGGAATGCTTGGTTTTATTATCGCCGCGGTATCGCCTGCGGTCGTTGTTCCGCAAATGCTGGATATCAATACCAAAGGTTATGGCAAAAAACGTGAAGTCCCGACCTTGATTTTGGCGGGCGCTTCTATTGATGATGTGTTTGCGATTACTCTATTTGGTGTTTTCCTCGCGGCAGGAACTGGAAAAGCTGTAAATATAGCCACTCAATTCATCAAAGTTCCGCTCGGAATTATAGCAGGAATATTGTTCGGTCTGCTCGCCGGCTATCTGCTGGTCAAATTTTTCGCCAGGTTTCGTATGCGAGACACTAAAAAGATGTTGATTTTCTTAGTTGTCGCGATTTTATTACACGAACTGGAATATTTCAATAATTATTTACCCATTGCGACTTTATTAGGGGTTATGGCAATGGGTTTTGTACTTTTGGAACTGGATAACAGACGCGCGAAAAATTTAGCGTCAAAATTCAATAAGCTATGGATTTTTGCTGAAATACTGTTGTTTGTTTTAATTGGAGCTCAAGTAAATATAAACGTCGCATTTGACGCGGGACTTTGGGGTCTGGTAATCATTACTTTGGGCTTGTGCGCCAGAAGTATTGGTGTCTGGCTGGCCTTGCTGGGTTCAAAATTGACAAAAAATGAAAGATTATTCTGTGTATTTTCCTACATACCGAAAGCTACTGTACAAGCGGCAATAGGCGCGATTCCTTTAAGTATGGGGGTTGAAGGCGGAGAATTGATTTTAGCGATTGCTGTATTAAGTATTATTATCACCGCGCCATTGGGAGCTGGTTTAATACGCGGCACCCACGCCCGCTTATTAGAAAACTCTGAATAAAATTATTTAGCGATTTTCTTCTGGCACTTGGAACAGTAGCCTTTTTGCAGATAATTATATGCAACAGGCATCATTTTATGTTTTTTATATAACTCTTCCTGCATAGCTTTAAATTCTTTTGGCAAACGCATTTTTTTCAGTGTCCCGCAACCAACACACAGTAAAAAAGCATTTTGACCAGTATTTGTTTCATATTCAACTCTGCCGCCGCTAAGATGACGCTCAGTAATGAAACCTGAATCAATAAAAATGAATAAATTACGGTAAAGAGTAGAAGCCGCGTGTACAAAACCTTTTGCTTTAGCAACCTTAAACAGATCAACTATAGTAAATGTACCTTCCATCTCCGCAATCACATCAAGCATGTGTTCGCGTTCAACAGTATAACGTTTGCCGCTGGTATGAAAATATCTACGAAGTTGTGTCAGCTTTTCTTCATGACTCATTTTTGTATTGTTCCCCCAAAAGTTGTTTAGCATATATTTAAGTAGCCGCGGGTAAAACCCGTGGGATATTCGCATTCCCAAAACATCAACCCCGGCGGGGTTGAATAAGCAGCTTGTTACGTTCAGCTGTTCAACCCCGTTCGGGGTTGGTGCATTTTACTGCTTCAAACCACAGGTTTTACCTGTGGCTATTTCAAGTTATTAAAAGTACCAGTAACATAACACAGATTTTCTCCTTAGCAAGCCTTTTTTGCAATAAGCACTCAAAAAAACAAGTTTTTTTATTGAATTAACTGTTCAAGGCTTGCAGTGCTTTACGAATGAAGTTTTCACTCGTGGCTTCTTCACCCGGGATACTGTTTACTATTTTTTCCAGAGCTTTACGAACAGTTTCACGCTTGAAGCCGAGTTGTTCCAGCGCCGCGACAGCATCTTCCATTGCGAGAGCTTTTTCGTCAGATACCGCCAGGCTGCTATCGTCAACAAGCGGCTGCATAACTTTCGCGAGTTTATCTTTAAGTTCGACAATAAGACGCTCAGCTGTTTTTTTGCCGATGCCGCTGATACGCTTAATAATATCTAAATCAGCATTAATTATCGCTGAAGAAAAACGTTCAACAGGCATACTGGATAAAATGCTCAAAGCTAATTTAGGTCCAACACCAGTTGTGCCGATTAGAATTTCGAAAAGTTGTTTTTCCGGCATTGTCGCAAATCCGTATAAGCTAATCGCGTCTTCCCGAACCTGAGTGCAGATAACCAAACTGACATTCTCTTCTTCACGAGGAAGTTTGTCAAAAGTGCTCATCGGGATAAACACCTGATAACCAACACCATTAACATCAATTATACACTGCGTGAAATTTATATCCGCTAATTTTCCACTTAGTCTCGCAATCATATTTCTATTCCTTTTTAAAAGATTGACTCTGCTTTTTTACATTGTCCGTCATTAACCGTTACTATCATATTTTTGAGCTTAATTTTATCCGTCATTTTTCATTAATCAACCGTTACTATTCATTTTTGAGCTTGATTTTGTCCGTCATTTTCATATTATTTTTAACAATAGCAAAAGATTACTACACGTCTGACAACTTTATTTCCATTGAAATATCTGAAGCTTTAACCGAATGCGTCAGAGCTCCTACAGAAACAAAATCCACACCGATTTTGCCAATACCCGGCAGCCGCCTGATGGTGATTCCGCCACTGGCTTCCAACTTGCAGCGCCCTTTATTAATTTTTACAGCTTCACTCATTTCACCGTTAGTCATATTGTCAAGCAAAATATAATCAGCTTTCGCTTCAATCGCTTCAGCGACTTCTTCAAGAGTATCAGCTTCGACCTCGACTTCCAGCGAAGGATACATTTCGCGAGCGCGGGCAACCGAACGCACAATCCCTTTTTCACCTTCAAGTCCAGCCAGTTCACGGTGATTATCTTTTATCATAATCCGGTCATAAAGCCCGATGCGATGATTAGTCGCGCCTCCCAGATTAACGGCATATTTTTCCAAATTGCGCCATCCCGGGGTGGTTTTGCGGGTGTCAAGAACTTCTGTGGCTGAATCTTTCAGGGCGTCAGCGTATTTTTTTGAGCTGGTTGCGACACCACAGAGACGCTGCAAAAAGTTTAACGCGGTACGTTCCGCGGTCAACAAATCCTGCGCACGACCGGAAACTTCAGCCAACGGGGTAAAAGCTTTACAAAATGCCCCCTCCTCTACCAAAGGAGTCCATTTTGCATCAGGTGAAACTTTCTTAAAAACATGTTCAGCAACCGGCAAACCAGCGCAAACCAAATCTTCTTTGCAACGCAGCACAGCTACCGCTTTTGTATTTTCAGGAATCACAGATTTACTGGTAGTATCACCCACTCCCCCCAAATCCTCCGTCAACGCCAAATCAATTAAGACATTAACCCGTTCAAAATCTATATTGCCAATTTTCATACATAACCTTATTTTGCTTTCATTTTTTCTATCAACAAACCAATATTAGTACCTAATTGATCCTTTAAAGATTCAAAATCTGTAGCAAATTTTTTACTCTGCTCTATTGCTAGATCAATCCTCCAAGTAAGATCATTAAAAAAAATTATCTTTTTATTACCATATCCACTTGGTAAAAGCTTTGTTAATTTTTTGCTCATAAAAGTATGCTTCGTCGAAACGCTTCTATCTTCTAAAAGCTTTTTCAAAGGATACTGTTCAATATCCTCAAAATGACAAAGAAGCCAAAATTCAAATTTAGGATTTGATAAAGCAATATTGTATCCTAAATCATTACATTTTTGTTTTATTTCATCCAATTGTTCTTCAGACACGTTCTGTTTATCTCTATCAAATACAAGCCAGATTTCATCTAGCTCTGAATCATATTCAGGGTCATAATCAAGAGGGTCGTTTTTTTCTTCTTTCTTCACCTT
>DAOWBJ010000083.1 GCA_030634125.1 Victivallales bacterium | reverse complement strand
TTTCGGCAAAAGAGGTTGCTGAATGGCAAAAAAATAATATCGGCAGTAGCTTGTTTTCCAAAAGAAAACAGGCTTTTAACCTCAAAAAAGAAAAAAGCAGGTGAAGAAATTTTTCAAAAAACGCTCAGGTTTGACACCCCAACTCTGACCCCAGTTGGCGTCGATCATAGCACGTTCTATTTTGAACATAGCTCCGTCCTCGCGCGACCATTCACGCGATAAATAATCATCAGTCAGTTCTGTCAGTGCCGCATACAATGCGCCCTCGAATCCGGTCTGCGGGAAAACACTCTGAATTGTCGGGTTGGCATCCGGCAGCGAAAACATCCGTCGCCGCTGATCCGGGCACGCTCCATAGTCGATAACCGCCCCGGTAAACTCATCGTTCCAAGCGGTCACCACATAAAACAGCAGCGCTTTCTGCACGTCGATAAACATTGTCAGCTTATCGCAGGCCATCGGGATGCGGCTTTGCTTCAAACCATTGACTTTTGAGGCTATTTCGTCCACGGTCAGCAGAGCTTCATCGCTGTCGTCATCCGGCAATGGATCGTTCTGATATTCGCTCCTAAAAGCCGCTTTATCCTGGAACTTCAGGTTCATCGCGTGCTGAAGCGCGGAAATTTCATCATGATTATACCGTGCGTCCCACGATACTTCCGCTCCAGAGTCCATCGCTTCCCGATGTTCCAGGTAAAAATCGGTTGCCGCCTGGAAATTGCCGTCAGTGCGCAGTGATTCGGCCCTGATCTCGGCATATTTTTTCCAGAGCTTCGTGTTGTCCGGGAACTTGTAGATCATGCGTGTTTTTTCGCCGTTCCAGTCTGGATGTTTCTGTTTATCCAGAATGGTATCGGCCATGTCGCCCGGGCGGATGATGGTACACGGCATAACGCCGGAGATTTTCTGCCCCGGCGCAGCGGTTGGCGATCCCGTCAAGCTGGGCGACCGGATAGCAGACCTCCGGGAAATCTTCCGCCAGCAGTTCGTTAACGTCAAGCTCGATCTTGATGCTGTCGAGGATTTCCAAAGCGGTGCTTTCCGTTGCCCCGATCAGTGCCACAAACTCGCGGTGCCCGTAGAGCATTGCCCATAAACAGGCGGCTTCGGCAAGACTCGTCATACCCATACCGCGCGGCAGCGCCAGCGCGAACAAGCCGCCTGACAATACCGCCGTTTCGATCTTCACGATCACCTTGATGTGATCTTCTGACCATTCCAGCGAGAAGGTTTCCTGAAAATAACTATCGCAGAAAAGCCGGAAATTGTGTTCACACTCGGCTTTCCGCCGGAGATTGCCGACTTCCGGCAGCGGTCCGATGTCGCGACCGGACAGCGACTGCTCCGCCTGGCGTTGCCGTTCGGATTCCCGGCGCTCTTCATACGAACGTCCCAAAACATCGTCCCGTAATGTGTGCTTCTGGTCATACATCCAGGCAATGTATTTGAGTAGATTTATATTTTGCGAGTTGTCGGAAGCCGCAATACGGAATCCCACACGGTTGAAATCCCGGTAAATCCGCGCCTGCGGCAGCACAAAGCCCAGTTCAGTGGAGTTGATAAGCCGTGCCACCTCCACCGGGCGCATTGATGACGGGTTAATTTGAGGCATCGTCAGTGTCCTTTGCCAGATAAGCGGCATAATTTATGAGATTAAAGGTTCCATCGGGATTTACCGGTGTATCGTTTGCGACGTCTTTCCTGACCGTATCTTCCGAAACAGTACGGCTGCCCGAACGTTTCAGGAGTTTGACCAGATCGGAAACAGACAGCGCCGTAAGCCTAAGTTGCGGGGTGTTCACAGTATCCATTCGTCATACCCCCCATTCATCGACAACATAACGGGCGTAGCGAGCGACGAATATTCGCCAGTAGCGCAATAGCGAATACCACGGTTTGCTTATTTTTGCCAGGATTTCAGCGTTTTCTCCCAGCCTCTGATTAGCGGCATGGAATTTTTTCTGACTGTAATAATCAAGCGGATAAAAGCGCCTTGTGTACTGGAATTCGGCGTCATGGATTAGGATTGCTTCTTCGGAAAACCCCAACAGCCGAGTCAGGATTTTCCGTATTGCTTCCGGTGTGTGATCTCCGCCCGCGCCATTGTAGCAGCTTGCCAGTTCCGCATCGCTCAAACGGTCGAACCACTCAGGAACTTTTAATCCAATTTCTTTGATTCTTATGCGCATTATGTGTGCTTTTGCTGGGGATATCTTCAATATATTTTGATTCATGTCTGGTTTCTCCTTATATTTTTGGGGTTAATGCCTGCCAGTCGCAGCCTTCGCCATTGGTGAATTCCGCCCAGCGTTTGCGGATGACATCGCAGTATTTTTCATCGAGTTCCATCAGGTAAGCTTTTCTGACGGTCTGCTCTGCGGCGATCAGCGTGCTCCCTGAACCGCCGAAAAAGTCCGTGACCAATTCTCCTCTTTGGGAAGAATTTTTGATCAGGTAAACCAGCATTTCGACTGGTTTTGTGGTCGGGTGAAGCTCACTTCGTTTCGGGCGGTCAAACTCCAGAATCGTGGTTTGTTTACGGTCCGAATACCAGCTGTGCGCCGCTCCGTCTTTCCAGCCGTATAAAATCGGCTCATGCTGCCACTGATAATCCTGCCGTCCCAGGACTAATGAGTCCTTTTTCCACACCAGGCACTGGCGCACCTGAAGCCCGGCAACCCTGCATGCTCCCCGGAAGTTGTATCCCTCAGAATCAGCGTGAAAAATGTAAAACGATGCTCCCGGAGTCATCACTTCGACTGCGCACTTGAAAGCATCTGCCAGGAAATTGAAAAATGCCGCGTCATCCATATTATCGTTCTGGATAGTCATTCCGGTGCCGCCTTCGTAGGCAACATTATACGGCGGATCTTCAAGCAGTAAATCCGCTTTTTCTCCGCACATAAGCGCCTCAACGTCTACAGACTTGGTCGCATCTCCACACATCAACCGATGCCCGCCGAGCTGGTAGATTTCGCCAGCTTTGCTGACTGGAACTTCAGGAGTTTCGGGAACTTCATTCGGGTCGGTCTGCCCGGCTGTAATCACGTCATCGCCGTTGAGAATTTTATCCAATTCGTCAGTATCAAAACCGAGTATCGACAAATCAAAATCCATATTTTGCAAATCAGCCAATTCCAGCGGTAGCAGGTCAAAATCCCATTCCGCGATGTTACCGGTCTGGTTGTCCGCGATACGATAAGCCTTGATCTGTTCAGGAGTCAAGCCACGAGCAACATGTACCGGAACCGTATCCAGTCCCAGATGTTGCGCGGCTTTTAGCCTGGTGTGTCCGCAGATTATGATGTTATGTTCATCGACGACAAGCGGCGCACGCCAGCCGAATTCCTTAATCGATTCGGCCACGGCTTCAACCGCGTCGTCATTGATTCTCGGGTTGCGTTCGTAAGGAATTACGTCCGCAATTTTCATTTGGATAATTTCCATAAGAAAACTCTCCTTTTTGGGGTTGATTATTTGCAAAATGCAAACACATGTGATGCATTTGATGACGTTTTGGAAATGGAAAAGATGGCTAATGTTTTTTTAAGGAATAATATTGAAAAATGACTACATTGGATTATTTTGTAGTCAATAAAACACAAAGGACGAAGTACAGATTTAATATTGATATTTTTACAAAAATTTCTTTTTTTGAGCTTGTTTCTTACAAAAACTCTAACTTTATCTATTTTCTTAGAGCTTTTGTTATGAGTTATTTATTTGACTTTTATCAAAAGTCATTGTATATTGACTCAGGAACAGCCCTGCATGTTTGAAGTTGATCAGGGAAAAATGCGTTTGACTCCGGCAAAATTAAAAAAGTATGTTACTTTTTTAGCGAATCATTTTAATATTCCGGTTGTTTATGTCAGCAATAATCTCGGCGTACATGATGCTGAACGGCTGATTACGCAGCAGGTTCCTTTTATTGTGCCGCAAAAGCATCTGTATCTGCCATTCATTGCGACCATTCTCAGCCCGGAAAAGAAAAATACGATTATTCATAGAGAATATCTTTGCCTCTGCGCACAGTTGATATTGACTGGGGTTTTGCTAAAAAAAATTGCAAGCCCCGTTACGATAGCAGATGCTACTGCCAGCCTTCCTTTTTCCCGTACAGCCGTAATTGCAGCACTTGATGAACTCGAATACTTTGGACTGGGTCACAAAGAAAAACTTCCTGCCGGACGCGAAATTGTTTTTCGTTTCACGCAGACTGGGAAAGCTCTATGGAATGAAGCTCAGGAATTACTCCGTAATCCGTGTAAACAAACAGTCGGCATAAATGAGTTGCCCGAGGGTTGGAATGTAATCCTTGCGGGTGCGGACGCTTTGGCGCACGCCACTATGCTTTCCGAAATGTCTCCGAGTATTTTTGCAATTGAGCTTGCCGAATTCCGCAAAATAGATTGTAAAACCGTTCCAAAGGATATTGCTGAAATACAACTTCAGCTCTGGTTGTATCCTCCGGCGATCTTCGGAGAGAACGAAATAGATCCACTTTCCCTTACCTTGTCTCTGAAGAGCGATCCAGACGACAGGGTTCAAATTGCAATTGAAGAATTTATGAAGGAGTTTCCATGGTAATCGGACTTTCAACTTTCCAACGTTTTTTTGAGGATTATACCGACAACTACATTCTCATAGGAGGAAGTGCTTGTGATATCAATTTAGCACAACAGGAATTGGCGTTCAGAGCAACGCGTGATCTTGACATCGTCCTCTGTATAGAAACTCGTGATGCTCAATTTATCAATACATTCCGGGATTTTATCCGTGCAGGTAAATACGCTATTGGGGAAAAGTCTACCGGCAAAAAGCAGTTTTACCGCTTCAAAGATCCGGCGACGCCGGACTTCCCCTACATGCTTGAATTGTTTTCGCGACGACCTGATGTGTTAAAAATTTCCGATGATTCACTTCTTACTCCTATTCCGGCGGATGATGAGACATCCAGCCTTTCCGCGATTTTGTTGAATGACGACTACTATGAATTTATCCATGACAACCGCTCCATTATTGATGGACTATCTGTCGTTTTGCCTGGAACAAGCAGCTTTGTCACATCCACATTTTCAACCGGAGAAAACAACGGCCATCTCCAAAGCAGTGGCATGGGGGCTATCGGAGCCCAACTGCGAATCGCCGATGTATCCTCAAACTCATGCGGCCGTCTTTCCAGTCGGTCGGTCCTTCGGCTTCGGGACAGTGTTCCGCTATCCAGGCATCTATGTAAAAAGCTGTGTCACTTGGGATTCTCTCTTGAACTGATGCCTGTACAATTCCGGCCAGTTCATGAAGTTTCTCAACCGGGACGATTTCCGGGGATTGCGGCATCGAGATGATCTTAGCTAAGCGGTATCTGCGGTCATCTATCTCATCGCCCTTGCGGTTCACAGTTCCGGGCAGTCGCCAGATGCGCGCCGGGTTGAAAACCGTCTGGTCAATTGAAACCTTATCATCTCCCATTGGAGCCAGCGCCTTCAGGCAGGCTTTTATCAATCCATCGTCGTCCGCGGGCAGATCGACGCGGTACATTAGTTGCGCGCCGTTGCCGGAATCCAGCATGATTGGTTCCGGCCAGCCCATGGATTTCAGCTTTTCGCTGACTTCAATAGCCTTGTAAAGCGCCGTGTCGTGTTCGGCTTCTGACGCCGAGATGCCGGACGGTCGCTTCGGATCGCAGTCGATCAGAAACCAGCGGCGATTGATTATATCCGAATCCGAGGTCGTTGAATTTCTGATGGCAGGCTTCATTCGGTTTGCGGCGCGAGCCAGCAGATCGGGATTGACCGGATTTGGAGTAAAGTAAACCCCACTCGCCTCTATTCTTGCCAGTTCTTTAGCAACCTTGGGGATATTCTCATAGGTAAAATAACCCGATTCAATATGCGGACATCTCGCCCCCGGCACGGTCGCGTACAGGCATCTCACCTAGAAAACGTCTCCGGGAGAAAAAACAAGGTTAAGGATTGTATTTATGTCATTGCAATTATTCTGCATTTTTAAAATCCATATTTTAAAAGTAAATGGTAGAGCTTAGAATGGGATTTCGTCCTTATCAAAATCATTTTTATATTCTGGAGTGATATATGTATTGGCATCGTTCCAGCCCGGTTCAGGGCAGTAATCCGGGGGCGATTCAAGCTCATAATCCGCGATATTGACGAACTTTTCCCCAGCCACCGACTTGATGATTATCTTTGACGTCTTTGCCAAAGCTCCGTCTTCGGCTAACCGTACCACCTCCTGCGCGGTAGTTGGCGGAGCAATCTTTGAGCGCCGTTTCCACCAGGCTTCAAACTTTCTCCTTGCGTAACCGGTGTGTTCCGGGCATACCCACTCGCTTTCATAGCGATTGAAACCGGTGCAGTATTCGATTCGCATCGTATTCGGGGCGTCATCCGGTGCGCCGCGTTTGTAATGCACGCTGTATTCAACGCCGTGGACGTCATAATCGAGATAACTCACCTGTCCAGAGAAAACTCCGGCAGCTTCCGCATGGGCGTTAGGGTTACTTTTTTCCGGCGGCGGAAACTCATGACCGCATTCTCCATCCCGGAATATGCCGCGATCTTTTCCGCAACGTGGTTGCAGTGCTCCACGCTTGAAGTAAAGATTAATACCGAATTGCGATCCTGAGTCAGGCTGACAATTTCCCGGCAGGCGGCGTCTACCAGTTGATTATTGTCCATAAGGTCTTCCACTTCGGACGAAATAAACTCGCCGCCGCGAATGTGTAAACTGTCAAAACACGCCTCCGCTCTTCCGGCTCTGGAAACCAGCGGCGACAGGTAGCTCTGCGCGATCATTTCCTTAAGCCCGGCTTCATAGCAAACATGATTTAACATGTTTTCCGGTTTGCAGATCAGCCCGCCTTTCATTCGGTACGGTGTCGCGGTCAGGCCGATTATCCGCAGATTGGGATTGATCACTTTAGCGTCGGCAAGGAACGATTTATACATCGAATCTTCGGAGTCGCTGTGAAGCAAATGCGCTTCATCAATAACAATTAAATCAAATGGTCCC
>DAOWBJ010000288.1 GCA_030634125.1 Victivallales bacterium | reverse complement strand
GCGATCATGGTGGTGTTATTTTTATTGACCTGCGTGACCATTATGGGTTAACGCAGATTGTGATTGATCCTGAATGTGATTTTTATCAGGAACTGGAACGCTGGCGCATTGAGACTGTAATATGTTTTGAGGGTAAAGTTGTCGCCCGTATAGAAGAAACAGTCAATCCCAGATTGCGTACCGGCGAAATTGAAGTCGCGGCGGCAGCAATGGAAATCCTTGGAGAAGCGGATCAAATTCCATTCCAGATTGCCAAAGAAGAACAAACTCCGGAAGCTATGCGCTTAAAATACCGTTTCCTCGATCTGCGCCGCGAAAAACTGCACAAGAACATTATTTTGCGTTCAAATGTAATTGCCGCGATTCGCGCTCATCTTACGGGAAAAGATTTTCAGGAATTCCAGACACCTATTTTGACTGCCAGCTCTCCTGAAGGCGCCCGCGATTATCTTGTGCCGAGCCGTCTGCATCCCGGTAAATTTTATGCTTTACCGCAGGCTCCGCAGCAGTTCAAACAATTGTTGATGGTTGCAGGTTTTGATAAATATTTCCAGATCGCGCCGTGTTTCCGTGATGAAGATGCCCGTGCCGACCGTTCGCCGGGTGAATTTTATCAGCTTGATATGGAAATGAGTTTTGTGACCCAGGATGATATTTTTACGGTTATCGAAGACTTGCTTGATGATATTTTTGAAAAATTCAGCAAGAAAGACGTTGATAAAGCACCGTTTGTACGTATTCCTTATGCTGAATCCATGCGCCGTTACGGAAGCGACAAGCCGGACTTGCGCAATCCGCTGGAAATGATTGAAGTAACTGAAGTTTTCCGCGACTGCGATTTCAAAGCTTTCGCCGGAGTCGTTGCCAAAGGCGGCGTTGTCCGTGCGATCAAAGCTCCGGACGTTGGTGATAAATCCCGTAAGTTTTTTGATGATATGATTAAATTCGCGCAGTCTGTCGGCGCTAAAGGTATGGCTTATATTATTTGGACTGATGAAGGCGAAAAAAGCCCGATTGCCAAGTTCCTCAGCCGTGAAGCTCTGGATCAACTCAAAGCTGACGGCGGAATTAACCCCGGCGATGCCTTGTTTTTCCTGGCGGATAAAGAAAAAGAAGTTATGAATATTGGCGGTCACGTTATTACAGAACTCGGCAAACAATTAGATTTAATTGATCAAAACGTCTTCAAATTCTGCTGGATCGTGGATTTCCCGATGTTTGAGCCGGACGAAGAAACCGGCAAAATCGGTTTCAGTCATAATCCATTTTCCATGCCGCAGGGCGGAAAGGATGCTTTGTTGAACAAAGACCCATTGGATATTTTAGCATTTCAATATGACATTGTCTGCAATGGTGTTGAGCTTTCCAGCGGCGCGATTCGTAATCATCGCCCCGAAGTTATGTACAAAGCATTTGAGATTGCCGGTTACGGCAAAAGCGTCGTGGATGATAAATTCGGCGGCATGATCAACGCGTTTAAACTCGGCGCGCCTCCTCATGGCGGTATCGCTCCCGGGGTTGACCGTATTGTAATGCTCCTGGCGGACGAACCTAACATTCGTGAAGTTATCGCGTTTCCGTTCAATCAACAGGCTCAAGACTTGATGATGAATGCTCCTGCTGCAGCAAATATGCAGCAGATGCGTGAACTTCATTTGCAGGTTGTCATGCCTGAAAAACAGCAAAAAGATGAAAAAACTACTGAATAAAAGCTATAAATTTTTACTTGTATTTTAGTTTTTTACACTTAGTTTATAATTAAGTTAGGAGCTGTAAAAGAATAAACTTGACAAAATGCGTGAATTGTCCCGGAATGATTTGTGGCTTGCTGATGAGGCGCATAGCTTCAGCTATGTAACGAATCGGCAAGCCACAAAGCAACCGGGAGAAACGCGCAGATGTAAAGGTTATTTTTGAACGGCTCCTTAAAGTGTAAAAATTAATAATAATTAAAAAAGGAAATCGTCGAATGAAAAAGATGTTAATTTTGTTGTCTGTTGTTCTGTTATTTGCGGGTGGCTGCTGTAATAATTGTCAAGCGGAAGATTTAATCAATTATGTACCGGCTGATACTGACGGCGTGGTTGCTGTAGACGCGGAGCGCCTGATCAACTTGTCCCATTTGCAGGATCTGCGCAAAGAAAATGCTGATTTTAACGGACAATGGTTGACATTTGAATCAGAGTTGAAGAAATATGGTCTTAAAACAAGTGATTTACCTTCAAAAATCATGGTGTTTTTTAAATCCGAAGCAGGTACTCAAAACGCCGGTATTTTAGCTCTTACTAAAATTACAGAAGCCAAATTAGTTAATTTGTTTGAACTCAATAAAGATAAGCTCTCATACACGGTAAAAATTATTGCCGGTCGTAAATCTTATGTTATTGCCAAAAAAGCTAAAAAGGACGATAAAGCGGTAATTACTTACATAAAACCAAATTTAGCTTTGATTTGTGACGAAGATAAGGCTGAATATTTTTGCAAAGCAGTTGGCAAATCTAAAAATGAAAAATTGATTGCCGCTAATAAAAAAGCTGATCAGAAAGCATTGATGTATATACTTTACGCTAAAGGCGCAAAAGCAGCTAAAGCTGCTCCGGCTGCTCCGATGAGTAAAAATCCCATTGACAGTTTGGAATCAGCGATTGTTGCTTTAGATCTTGTTGGCAAAAGTCAGAAAGACATCAATTTGAAAGCTGACCTGAATTGTACTGACGTACAAAACGCGTCTCAGATAGAAATGCAGCTTAAGACTCTTGTTATGATTATGACTATGCAGGTGGCTCAGGATCCTAAATTAAGCAAATCTATTACGGAAGCAGTTGTAATTAACCGGAAAGACAAGAGTGTTAAAATTAATATCTCTATTTCTGAAACTCTTTTGACACAAATAAAAGCTGTTGCGGAAGCAAAGAAAAAGCAAGCTTTAGCAGCAAGGGCAGCTCCTGTAAAAGCAGCTCCGGCAAAAGTTACTAAATAGTGCCTGACCGAAAATAGCGTTTTGAGATTTTTGATAACATTCAGGGTGGCGGTCAATTGCGAAAAAAT
>DAOWBJ010000142.1 GCA_030634125.1 Victivallales bacterium | reverse complement strand
GTAAAGGTAACAAGACGCCCGGTTTATGAAACAAGAGCTTATACTTATACACAACAAGTAGAAAATGATTCGCTGGTTTATTATCAAGACGAAGACGGTTATATTTATTTCAAAGATGAATTTGGTAACGTAAACTATGTTGAAAATGACTCAAGTTTTTCCGCCGCTTACCAAAAAGGATTTGCAATTGAAACTCCTTCCACACAAATAAAGGAATATCATCACTACTATTACGATGATTCATACTATTATAATACCTACGATCCTTATTATGATAATTATAGTTGGAATGTAAGCTTTTCATGGGGGAATCGATATTATAGACCACATCGCTGGGATAGAAATTATGTAAGTTGGTACTACCCGTATTATGACCCGTATTGGGGACATAGCCCATGGTATTCCTATCGACAAGGATATTACTGGACAAATCATTATACCAATTATTGGGGTGGATATTGGCATGGCGATAATTACTGGTATAATAAAAAATATAGCAAATATAATCATGATAAACGTGATTGGGATCGTCGTGGAAGCCATGATAGAGACAGAAACAGTTATCGTCCACGGAACAATGCTAATAATGATCCTGGATATACGGATGGAGTCTCTAATCCTGTAAGCGGAACAAAAACAAAGGTTACGAAGAAGCGAACAGTGATAAAAAGAACAAATAGCGGTATTTGACCCGCTGAGCGATGGCCGGCAGAAAATAATTTCCATCCCCTTGAGCCAGCTTAAAAAGAATTGGGACGGGCAGGCGTTGCATTTCAAAACTTTGTTCATTAAAAACGACGGTTCCAATACGGCATTGCATTGTCTCGCCGCCATGGGTAAACATCATGGCCTTGATATGGATATGCGCCGACTGCTGCATGAATACGCGATTGAAGACGACGAAATCAGCGAAAGGCTTTTTTTCAAAATAATCGCGGACAATAGCCTGAAGTCTAAAAAAATACATTTGCCCTGGGATAAATTGCCGCGCCTGGGAGAAGCGTTCCCACTGATAGCCCACAGAAACAATGGTAAATATATTCTTATCTGTGGTTTCCAGAAGAAAGAAGATGACGAACGCCTTGTCATAATCGACCCGGCAGCGGAAAAAATTCCGGGACAGCAGTTTATTTTCTGGAGCAGGGAACAGTATGAAAGTGAATGTTCAGGAAAAGCTTATCTGGTAAAACGGGTCTATTCATTGCTGGACGAGGAGCAGCCTTTCGGGCTGCGCTGGTTTATTCCTGAATTCATCAAGCTGAAAGGGATGTTTGGTCAAATCGCGATAGCTGTGCTGATGATTAGTGGTCTCGCGCTGATTACGCCTTTGTTTTTTCAAATCGTCGTGGACAAAGTGTTGACTAACGAGAGTTATACCACCCTCAATGTTCTTGGCGTCGGGATAATAATAGCACTGCTTTTTAATGCTTTGCTGGAATTTTTGCGCGGTTATCTGCTGATTTTTGCGACTAACAAAATAGACATCAGCACCGCGACCAAAACATTTCATCATTTGATGCGCCTGCCGGTAGATTTCTTTGAACGCATGTCTTCCGGGGTTCTGCTTAAACACATGCAGCAGACAGAAAAAATTCGCGGATTTCTCTCCGGCAATTTGTTCTTTACTATTTTGGAACTGTTTTCGCTGGTGGTATTTATTCCATTCCTGTTAATATACAGCGTTAAGTTGACCTTGATTGTACTGGGTTTCGCCTTTTTGATGGCTCTGGTAGTTGCCGCGTTGATTAAACCATATCAATCCCGTTTGCATGAGTTATATCAAGCGGAAGGAAAACGGCAGGGGATGCTGGTGGAAGCGATTCATGGTATCCGCACCGTGAAATCATTGGCAATCGAACCTGTTCAGGAAAAAAGCTGGAACGATTCCACTGCATTTGCTATTACACGATATTTCAGGGTTGGTAAAATTTCCCTGACGGCTGGAACGATAAGTCAGTTTTTAGAAAAAACAATGACTGTAACGATTATCTGGATAGGGGCTTTGTCGGTATTTGACAAAGAAATGAGTGTCGGCGCCTTGATTGCCTTTCAAATGCTTTCCGGGCGAGTTACCGCTCCCCTGGTGAAATTAGTTTCTCTGGTTCACGAATATCAGCAAACCGCGCTTTCCGTAAAAATGCTCGGTAACGTGATGAATTCCCCGCAAGAGCCCGCTGGGGGTGGTGTTCATAATCCTCTAAAAGGCAATATCTCGTTTGAAAATATATGTTTCCGGTATACCCCCGATACTCCTCAAGTAATTAAAAACTTTGAACTTAGTATTCCCGCTGGAGCAACTCTTGGTATTGTCGGGCGCAGCGGCTCGGGTAAAACAACATTAACTAAATTGTTACAGGGGCTTTATCCTTTGCAAAGTGGATTGATTAAAATTGATGGCATTGACATCAGGGAGATCGACAAAGCACATTTACGTACTAACATAGGGGTGGTATTGCAGGAAAATTATTTTTTCCATGGAACTGTCCGCGAAAATATTTGCCTGACCAAAAAGAGTGCCTCTATGGAAGAAGTTATTTACGCGACGCGCCTGGCGGGAGCTGATGAATTTGTCCAGGAGCTGACCAAAGGTTACGACACTGTATTGGAAGAGAATGCCTCGAATCTTTCAGGCGGACAGAAACAGCGTTTGGCAATAGCTCGCGCCTTATTGACCAATCCTCCGATTCTGGTCTTTGACGAAGCGACCAGCGCGCTTGACCCGGAAAGCGAATCTATTATTCAGAAAAACTTAAAGGCCATCAGCAAAGGACGCACGGTATTGATTATCTCACACCGCTTGTCTATGGTTCATGGTTCCGACATGATCCTGGTGATGGATAAAGGTGAAAAAGAAGCACTTGCTCCCCATTCAAAATTGGTTAAACAAGCAGGAGTTTATAAAGAATTCTGGCACCAGCAAATGGGGAGATACACTTAATGAATAATGATAAAATAAATCTTTGTCACGAGGCTGTCGAGTATCAGTCTGACGCTCTTGAGCTGGCGGCACAAAAACTCCCCTGGTTCGGCAAGGGCGGAATACCGCTGGCATTACTTATTTCAATTACCGCGATAATTTGGGCGACCTTTAGTGAAGTGGATATTATTGTTGAGGCTAACGGAAAACTCATTTCATCGTCCCAGAATATAGTTATGAAACCTCTTGAGCGTACTGTGATAAAAAAGATTAATGTCAGAGTCGGACAAGTCGTCAAGAAAAGGCAGGTTCTTATCACATTTGATCCGACTTTCAATCGGGCGGAGGAAGAACGCCTGGACGAGCAGCTAAAGAGCCTTAGTGCTCAGTTCTGGAGATTGAAAGCTGAATTTACCGGTGAAGATTTTCGTCCAAAAACTAAAGTTCCCACGGAAGATGAAAAATGGCAAGGGGCTATTTTCAACAAACGCCGGAAATTTTACCAGGAAAAATTAAAATATTATTCACAGAATATAAAAAGAATTAGAGCTGCTATAAATACCACGAATGAAAGCTATAAAAAACAAAAGCATCGCTTAAAAACCTTAAAGAGAATTGAAAAAATGATGGACGATCTGCATCATAGAAACGCGATTTCACTAAAACAATTTCTGGAAACTCAGATTTCCCGCCTGCAAATGGAGAGTGAAGTCGATAAGCTGAAAAACAGCATACTCGAATTAGTGCATGAACGTCTTTCAGCAATAGCAAATAAAAATTCTTTTATTGAAGAATGGGATAAAACTGTTTCTGAAGAAATGGTTAAAATTGAAAGGGAAGTAACCAGTACCTCAAAACAATTGGATAAGGCTAGGAAACTTAGTTCTTACGTTTGCATTTACGCACCATGTGATGCTGTTGTCCATGAAATCGCGGCTTTTTCCGAGGGTTCCGGAGTTCGGGAAGCTGAACCGCTAATCACACTGGTGCCGATTAATATCCAGATTGACGCGGAAGTGAATATCCTCCCGCAGGATATAGGTAAAGTTAAAATTGGGGACATGGGGCGTATTAAGCTAAACGCTTTTCCGTTTCAGAAACATGGAACTCTCGATGGCAAATTATTCTTGATATCCGAGAATACTTTTCAGGAGCAGGGAATCATGGGACAAAAACAATCAGTTTATCACGGCAGAATGATTATCAGCGGCAAGCTTGAAAATGTGCCGGATAATTTTCGTTTAATTCCAGGCATGGAAATAAGAGCGGAACTCAAAGTCGGCAAACGGCGCATTATCGAATATCTTATTCATCCATTAATTAAGGCCTTAGACGAATCAATTCGAGAACCATGATAAAAAAACAATTCAACTATTCTATATTGTTGGCAATCGCGGCGTTTTGCCTGTGCTTACCGATGCTTTTGTTTGATTACTCCCCGGTACGGGATGTCGCGGCACGCTACGCGCCTATGTCGGAAGCTTTCGCCTGCGGAGATTGGGAACACGCGTTTCATCCACGCATACCACCGCTATTTGCCATACTTGCCGGAACAATCGCACGCTTGTTTAGATTTAGCGGTACGGCGGCATGTGAAATTATCAGTGCGTTGTTTTTTGCCTTAACTGTTTTTCCGCTGATGGCGTTGATGAAAAAAGTTTTTAATCAAAGATATGCCCTCTGGGCAACGGTGATGTTTATTTGCTGTTCCCGCTTGCTGCGTATTGCCGGTATGGGAGTGCGCGATTCCGCCAAATGTTTTTTTCTTGTACTCGCTGCTTATGGCTTGGTTTGCTTCTTTCAAAAATATAATTGGAAAGGGGCTGTATATTGTTCATTGGGCTGTGTTGGTCTAGCCTTAACTCGTGGAGATTCTCTACTTTTTGCTTTGTTATTCCTTGCGGCAATCGCGATTATTGAATTATATAAGCAAAAGAGTTTTCCATATAAAGCCATTTGTGTCGGAATAATGTTTCTGTTTTTTATTGCTCCATGGAGTTATTACGAATATCGACAAACAGGCTGGCCTGTTACAGAGTTGCGACATGCTATTCTTTTGGATAAAATATTTAAAACTAAACATTCCGTAGTAACTAATAGTACTACTCAAAAAGCTCCTGTTGTTATACAGAAGATAGAAAAAGTTAAGATTAGAAAAGAATCTTTTTGGAAAAATCTATTTAAAGGTTTCTATCCGCAATACCTTGTGTTCATTATTCCTGTTTTGTTTTACAGGGTTAGAAAAAAAATGCTAAGACCGGAAGAGCTGATTTTATTGCTGGTGGTAGTGATTCATGCCGCTGGTATGATTGGGCAAATTGCTATTGCGGACGGCAAGCTGTTTATTTACAAACGTTATTTAATTGTGGCAACTCCTTTGATGTTTGGCTGGGCGGCAATTGGTTTGCGTTGGATATTTGATAAAACTAAACAGCTTTTGGCTATTAAACACCGATGGATCGCTAAAGCAACTATTATAATTCTGATTACAATTTCAGTTTTTGACGGCTGGAGCAGAGTT
>DAOWBJ010000026.1 GCA_030634125.1 Victivallales bacterium | reverse complement strand
TTACTGCTTCAAACCACAGGTTTTACCTGTGGCTATTTAAATTTAATCCCTCGGGGATTACTAAAAAAAACTTGCGCAATTGACAAGATTTTTCTTTTATCCTGTTTTATCCTGTTTATCCTGTCAAAATAACAAATTCCTTGTACAATTAAACTAACTATATCTTAAATGACAGAGGCAAAATAGTCTATAGTTTTTTTCAAACCTTCACGCAACTGCACTTCGGGCTGCCACTTGAGGATTTTTCTGGCTTGTGAAATGTCCGGTTTACGCTGAGTCGGATCATCCTGAGGTAAGTCTACGAAAACTTTTCTGGATTTGGAATTTGTTAATTCAATAACGAGATCAGCTAATTCCAGCATGGTGAATTCCCCCGGATTGCCAAGATTTACCGGTCCGGTAACTTCTTTGGGAGTGTTCATCATTGTTACCAACGCTTCGACCAGATCGGCGACATAGCAAAAACTGCGGGTCTGATTGCCGCTGCCGTAAATAGTTATGTCATTGCCCAGCAGTGCCTGCACAATAAAATTACTGACCACACGTCCGTCATAAGGCAGCATGCGCGGTCCGTATGTATTGAATATACGAACAACTTTGATCGCGACGTCCAGTTGACGGCGGTAATCAAAAAATAAAGTTTCGGCACAGCGTTTTCCTTCGTCATAACAACTGCGGATGCCTATGCAGTTGACATTGCCCCAATAGTTTTCTGTTTGCGGGTGTTCAAGCGGATTACCGTAAACCTCCGAAGTACTAGCCTGCAAGATAGGAATATTCAAACGTTTAGCGATACCGAGCATGTTGATCGCGCCGGTAACACATGTTTTAGTAGTGTGAATCGGGGTATTCTGGTAATGCACCGGAGAGGCCGGACAGGCTAAATTAAAAATAGCATCCACTTCGATATATATCGGAAAAGTTACATCATGTCTGATCAATTCAAAATTCGGCGAAGCAAGCAAGTGCCTGATATTATTTTTGGAACCGGTATAGAAATTATCCACACAAACTACATCATTCCCGTCTGCCAGTAAGCGTTCACACAAATGTGAACCGATAAAACCGCCGCCGCCGGTAACCAATATTGTTTTTCTTTTCTGCATTACATACGCCTATTTTTTAGTTCTTTTAGTTTTTTCAGGGTCATCATTTATATCTATAAGCACATTAACTTTTCCGCGCCGGAAAACAACCCGGTAAACAGAATCTTCATTTAACCAGTAAATCCATGTACTATTCAAAGTGGAAGGTGTCCGGCAAGCAGCAGGAGTACCGCATCCTAAAATCACTTGAGCTTTTGTCAAACCGCGTTTAACTTTACCGGCCAGTATCAGCTTTATATGCTTCGGCTTCATTCCTTTGGTCAGTTCCGCGCGATTTTTCAATGTGAAGATTTGTTTGATATAACCTTCCATCGGCAGCATAATCAGACTGTAATCGTAGTCAATCGTGAATTTCTTTCCGTCCTTTGTCTTGAAGGAAAGCGAGTAGTCTGTTGCTTTAACCGGCTCAACCTCGGTTCCGAAATTCAAAATTTTGCCTTTTTGTATATTTAAACAGGAAATATCCTTTGGATTCTCATACCAGATATTCTGTTTCAAATAAATCTTTTTCCCAAGCGGCTGCTGCAGCACTTCCGCAACAATAATCTGGCGACAGCCCGCAATCCCCGCGACAACAAGGAAAGAGGCAGCCAAGCTGAAAATTCTAGCTAACATAAAAAACATCCTTTGAGCTAATTTAATAAAATAATCACATAACAAATACACTACATATAAGCTCATTTGTCAAGCTCATTAACAATTTTTTAACGCATTTATTTACAGTCCGTAAATCGCCGAATATTTTTCACGCAAATATTTAATATATATTTCGGGACGAATACCGCCGCCCGTAATGCGTTTCAACAGCTCCGCCGGTTCAAACTTACTGCCGTAACATGGGCTGAAATCAGATTACCCGGAGCGTAAGTCGGGAAATATCCGATTAAACCAGCCGGACAATGCACATCCTGCATGAGCCCTCCATTAAAATAATCTTCCAAGCAAAGCGCAGATCGCGAATTCCGTCCGCAATGGACGCGTCCCTAAATGTACAGCCGGACAAGCGTGCTGTGCTAACATTTCAATTTCATAATCAGTAAATCCACCCTCAGGTCCGATACAAAGCGTTACAGGTTTTTCAACCTGAGCCGGGCAAGCTTCCGCCGCCATCGGGTGGGCGGTCATCCCTATTGAATCTCCCACTATATCTTCTAATTCATCTTCAACAAAAGGCTTGAATTTGCGGCGGAAGTGTATTTCAGGCATCAGCGTATCACAACTTTGTTCCAAACCGAGAATGATGTGTTTGCGTAAAGCTTCCTCTTCAAGCAAGGGCGAGCTCCAGTAACTTTTTTCGACCTTTCCGCTGGCTATGAAGTATATTTTTTTGACACCAAAAGCGATAACTGCCTGTAAAACTTTTTTCATGGTTTGCGGACGCTGTAAAGCACAGATCAAAGTCAACGGCAATGCCGCAGGTGCTTCATCGGTCAGTTCAACCCGTAATTTTATATTATCGCCGTTAAGCTCAATAACTTCCCCGGAACCGGGCATTTCATCGAGTAAACCGACTTTTACGCAAGTCCCCTGCTCTACCCGTAAAACATTACGCAGATGCTCAAAACGCTGCCCGTTCAAGGATACCGTATCCGGTGAAATAAAATCAGTTTTAAACAATAAAATCAAATTCATATTGACATTCTTACATTTTGCTATTCTATTAGTAGTATAAATCTATAACTGCAAGCGCAAAATACAAGGCTGTAAGGAATCAATATGATCGCAGGAATCGGAACAGACATAATAAAATTAGAAAGAATGACAGCATTATTTGAACGCCACGGCAAAGCCTTTGTTAATAGAATATTCACCGAAGAAGAAAGAAGCGAAGCAGCCACACGCAAAAACCCGATAGAATATTACGCCGGACGCTGGGCAGCCAAAGAAGCCGTATCCAAAGCTCTGCACTGCGGCATAGGCAAAAATTGTTCCTGGCAGGACATCAACATCAAAAACACACCGGAAGGAAACCCCGAGCTCTTTTTAATAGGCAGTGCCGCTAAAAAGGCAGATGAAATAAATGCAAAACACTTCCACATAAGTATCTCTCACGAAAGAGAATACGCCTGCGCCATGGTTATTCTGGAGTCATAAACCATGTATGGTTTTTAATTATTGCGCAATGCTGCCGGTTTGCCTAATATTTCCTGAACAACTATTGCCGAACCGCCGTTGGAACGGATGAAGTCATGATACATATCCGCATGAGCTTCAGCTTCATCCACTTCGATTTCATATTCTTGAGAAACCTTCGTTTCTGAAACTTTTTTATTTTCATACACAGGCACAGGCGGTGAATTCGCGGACATTACGTTTCCGTCTTCATCGTAAATAATTACATCCTGTGTATTATTATTTGCTACGGTGTTATTCTGGAAATTTATCACATTGCCGTTTTCGTCGTAAATCTTGATTGAGTCGTCAAAATTATTCTGTTCTCCCAAAACATTCGCAAGTCCACGATTCAGTATGCTCTGCAAACTGGAACTGCCTGTTGGATTTAAACTTTTAATCCAGCTGACAATTACAATGATAGCGATAATTATACCAAATATAGTTCCAATATATTCCATAATTGCCTACTTAACGGCTTTACCGGCAGGTCCGGCAATAGACTGCCGCATGTCAGTATCAGCCATAATGTTTTTCATTTTATAATAGTCCATGATGCCTAAATTTCCGTTGGCCAGGGATTCCGAAACAGCCATTGGAATTTCAGCTTCAGCATCAACCAGTTTAGCTTCCATTTCACGGATTTTAGCTTTCATTTCCTGCTCGGTGGCAACAGCCATAGCACGGCGTTCCTCGGCTTTGGCTTGAGCGATGTCTTTATCGGCATTCGCCTGCGCCATTTGAAGCTCAGCACCAATGTTATTGCCGACGTCAACGTCCGCTATATCAATAGATAGAATTTCAAATGCCGTTCCGGCATCCAGCCCCTTGGCTAAAACACCTTTGGAAATAGAGTCAGGATTTTCCAGTACAGTTTTATGACTTTTAGCTGAACCGATAGTAGTAACAATACCTTCACCGACACGGGCGAGAATAGTTTCTTCTCCGGCACCGCCGACCAGACGGTCGATGTTAGCCCGTACAGTTACACGGGCAATAGCTTTGAGCTGAATACCGTCCTTGGCAACCGCGGAGACTAATGGAGTTTCGATAATCTTTGGATTCACGCACATTTTAACGGCGTCAAGCACATTACGTCCAGCCAGGTCAATGGCTGTGGCGCGCTGCAAGTCCAGAGGAATATTGGCTTTATCCGCGGCAACTAGCGCGAACACCACTCGAAAGACGTTTCCGCCTGCCAGATAATGAGCTTCGAGAGAATTTGAGTCAACCGGAACACCAGCTTTGACCGCCTGTATCATAGCGGTCAAAATAACTTGCGGCGGAACCCGCCGTAAACGCATTCCAATTAATGAACTTATTTTTATTTTAACGCCGGAAAACACCGCCGCGATCCACAATGGCAGCGGAATAACCACGCCAAAGAGTATAATTAAAAATATTACTATCGCAATAACTGCGCCAACTGCCACCATTGTACCTAACTGCGCGGCACCAATTACAGATGTTAACATAATATATATCTCCGTTTTAATAGTTTATAGTTGAACTTTATTGCTTCTGAAAGCCTGGGCGATAGCCAGCGGAACCTGAGATTCCATCTGCACCACCTTCGCGCGCATTTCGCTGATCTTAGCTTTCATTTCCTGTTCCTGGGCGACAGCCATGGCACGACGTTCTTCTGCTTTAGCCTGAGCGATATTCTTGTCAGCATTCGCCTGGTCAGTTTGCAGTATAGCTCCAATGTTTTTACCGATGTTAACATCAGCAATATCAATAGACAAAATTTCAAATGCCGTGCCGGAATCCAAACCTTTCGCCAGTACCACTTTTGATATAGAGTCGGGATTTTCCAGAACATGTTTATGTTGATCAGCGGAACCAATAGTCGTTACGATACCCTCACCGACACGGGCTAAAATAGTTTCCACCCCTGCCCCGCCGACCAAACGGTCAAGATTAGCGCGAACCGTTACACGGGCGATCGCCTTCAGCTGGATACCGTCTTTGGCAACCGCCGCGACTTCGGGAGTTTCGATAACTTTTGGATTAACGCTCATTTTTACAGCTTCAAGCACGTTACGTCCGGCGAGGTCAATCGCTGTCGCGCGCTGAAGTGAAAGCTCGATATTCGCTTTATCAGCGGCAACCAGAGCGTTAATAACTCTTTCGACATTACCACCGGCGAGGAAGTGTGCTTCCAGTGAATTACTGTCAACAGTAATACCGGCTTTTTCCGCCTGAATAAGCGCATTGACAACTACTTCAGCCGGAACCCGTCGCAGACGCATCCCGATCAATGTAAAGATACTTATTTTCACATTGGAAAATACAGCGGCGATCCAGTGCCGGATCGGGATAAATTTAATAAACAGGAATAATACAAATATTATTCCAACAATAAGCAAAGTTGCGATTACAGGACTCATAGCTAACTCCTTTTTTTAGTTAATATTTTTAAGTTTTAAATATACCATTTTCATAATCCTCAAAATTACTTATATACAAACTTTTCAAAAGTTCATCTTTATTTATAATACAGCATCGTTGCGTTTTTTCAACAAATTCATTAAAAGAACCATATTTCCACTCTGATGGATGCTTGACAACTCCAGCACATACCATGTTCAAGTCAATTGATGACAATTTAATCATATGTTTCTCTTGAGGTATATTAGTTTTTCGGCGGGCGGAATGTTATGATGCTTCCGACCACCAAAAATCCCATAAGGAAGCCAATTACCGGTATTGTATAGTCGATTTTGAAGCTTGCGACTTTGCTCGCCAGAAGTAGCCATAATGTGAATGACCCGACAAATCCACCCGGAACAGCAAAGATAATTCCCTTTTTCCAATTGGGATAATCTGATGAATTGTCTTCCGGCAATATAATTCCCGCAGGGAGTTCGTAGTTGTCTTTATCATGTTTTTTATCAGTCATAATTATCAGTCCGCTAAAATTCCTCATCTCTGGATAATGCGACGCGGCCGGAGCGGGCCAATTTCATTTCACCAAAATCAGCGAGCAAAGCTACAAAATTATCAATTTTTCCAGCTCTGCCGGAAAGTTCGATACCAAGTTCATTTTTGTGAACTGTCACAATTTTACCTTCAAAAATTTCTACAAGCTGAATAATTTGTGATTTTTTATTGGCATCAATAACATGAATTTTGATTAAAGCGAGTTCGCGTTCTATAAAGTTATGATTGGTCAAATCTTCTACTTTGAGGACGTCAACCAGTTTATTCAACTGGCTGTCAATCTGTTCTATAATAGTATCATCGCCCTTAGTGACAATAGTCATTTGCGAACGTTTCGGATCTTGAGTTTCATTGACGGTCAATGAAGTGATATTGTAGCCGCGTCCGCTGAATAATCCGGCTACACGCGCTAAAACGCCGAATTTATTATCTACTAATACTGAAATTGTGTGTGTTTCCATTTTTCTCATAATCATTATGTCCTCTTTTATTTATTTTCGCTTAGAAATGCTAATTTTGCGTTTTTTACATAGTTGCTGCATTTTTGCTGATCGCATGTTTCAGTTTCTTTATCTTTATCTTTCAAGCGACTGCATGCGTCAATGCCGTAAGGCATTATTTGTTTTACAGCTTCGGCGACATTTTCGGCGGAAATTCCACCGCCTATAATTACCGGTACCGGGCATTGACTGACAAATTCCGCCGCGTCGCGCCAATTATATGTTTTATTTTCATTTTGCTGTCCGATTAATGCGACTTCCTTGTTGTAGCAATCAAGCATAATCGCGTTGATTGCCGGATAGATTTCCTCAAGCCTCAACAGGTCGTTTAAATTTTTTATATATTCAGCGACGATGATTTTCGCGTGCGCCGGCAGTAAGTCGCGCAATTTGAAGATTTCTTCATTCGCGACACCGTGTAATTGAACGCTGTAAATATTCGCCCGCGTCATAATCTCTTCAATTTCTTCTGCTTCAACGAGATGCGTAACGATAACCGGAGTTATGTAAGGAGGAAGCTGCTGCGCCAAACGGCTTGCGGTACTTGCCAGAATAAATGTTTTTGATCTGTGTAATTGTCCCACCAGAAAGCCGACCGCGTCCGCACCGGCATCGATAGCGGTTTGCAGTTCATGTTCGTTTTGGATTCCACATATTTTTATTTGCATTTTTTATAAATCTCCCAGGCTTTTAGTATTCCATTTAAAGTAAAGTCATCTCCGGCATATTCAATCCCTGAAATATTTTTTATGAAAAATTCCGCGTCGCCGCCAGTGGCAACCAGGTTTAAATCACCATCTATGCTTTGGCGCATTATTTGAATCAGTTCCTTTACCGCACCCGCGGCGCCGGAATCTATTCCCAGAATCATTTGATCTCCGGTAGCCGTCCCGGGTCCTTTCGGCGGCGGTGTTTTCAGCGAAACCAGGGGCAATTGAGCCGTGTAATCATGCATGCAATTGCGCAACAATGCACGTCCCGGAGCAATTGCCCCGCCAAGAAACACTTTATTTTCATCAAGTAATTCAAAAGTAATCGCGGTTCCAAAATCAATACACAAAGCCGGCAAGGGGAACTCGTCCGCCAAAGCGATTAAATTTGCCAGCCGGTCCGCGCCTAAAGTGCTGCTGTCTCCCCGGCTCAAATCAATATCACACGGGCATCCCGGCTGCAGCCAGAAAATATCACGATCCTTAAAACGTACACGAAATTCAGGAACTACGGTTGCGGCAGCTATCGGCATTGCCTTCGGAAGCATCCCGCTGTTTAATTCAGTCGTTAAAATTTTTCGAGACGAATTGATTTTGCCGTTTTCGGCTTCCGCAATTACAGTATGAGTATTGCCTATATTTAATAAAATAACCATTGTATTACTGCTTTTTTATTATATGGAAGAAGTTTAATCAAAGGAATTTTAATAATTCCGGATTTAGACCAAGATTATGCACTAATTCTTTAATTCGCTGTGCTGATTTAGCGTTGCAAACCAGAGTCGCGTCGTCAGTATGTACAACAATAAGGTCCTCTACATCAATAGCCGCGATCAAGTGCTTCGCATCGCTGACGACAATGTTATTGGCGGAATCAATGTTTTCAAACAAACCGCGGACAACATTATTTTTTTCATCGGGGCGGACTTGATTGCGTAAAGAAGTCCAGCTGCCGACGTCATCCCAGTCAAAAGAACATTCCGCGACGATAACATCTTCAACTTTTTCCATCACAGCGTAATCAATCGAAATCTTATCGCATTTTTTGTATTCATCAGCCATTGCGCGTTCAATATTGTTTTGAAGAGATGCTTCGGTAAATCGCTTTGCCATTGCTTCCAGATGCGGCGCGTGTTGCTTGAAAGCGTCCATAATAGTCCTGATCGACCAAATAAACATGCCGCTGTTCCATTTATAATTGCCGCCGCTAATAAACTTCCCCGCAGTTTCAATGTTGGGTTTTTCTTTAAAACCAAGACTTTTAAAGAATTTCGTATTGGTTCCGTTAGAAAGTTGTTCACCGCATTTTATGTAACCATATCCAGTGCTGGCGGATGCTGGATTAACGCCGATTGTAACAATGCTGTTTTTATCGCCGGCAAGCTTCGCGCAGTCTTCGAGTTCGCCGCGCATTGCCTGAACGTTGCGGATAACATGATCCGCGGGCAGTAAAAACATTATCGCGTCGTCGTTTTCTGCTTTAGCACGGACGATTCCAGCGGCAAGAGCGACGCATGGAGCGGTATCTCTTCCGATTGGTTCTCCGATAATATTTTCAGAAGGCAAATTTGTCAGTAGTGATTGCATTGGAGCGACATAATCCTGATTGGTAATTATCAGAATATTTTCTGACGGCACTAATGGTTTCAAGCGTTCAACGGTTTGCTCAAGAAGAGTCAAGTTTCCAATTAAACGTAATAATTGTTTTGGATGATTTGCCCGGCTTTGAGGCCAGAAACGTTCTCCTTTACCTCCAGCCATTACTACTGCGTAAAAATTATTATTTTCCATAATTTATTTTAACCAAGTTTTTCAATAATTTTAGTAAGCGGCAGGAACAAGGCGATAACGATAGTACCAACGACTACCGCCAGGCCCACAATCATCAAAGGCTCAATCAGTGAGGTCAATGCACCTACAGCATTATCTACTTCCTCCTCGTATGTATCCGCTATTTTTTCAAGCATATCGGGTAACTTACCAGTCTCTTCACCCACCTCGATCATACTTACCACCATTTCCGGGAAAATCTTAGTCGCGGCAAGAGGCGGAGCAATACCTTCACCTTCTTTTACCGCATCGTGTACTTTTGAGACCGCATTGCAAACCACATCATTACCAGCGGTATCTTTCACGATGATCAATGCGCCTAAAACCCCTACGCCGGAAGCCATCAAAGTTCCGAGCGTTCTGGCAAAACGTGAAATAGAGGTTTTCGCGATAATTGGTCCGAACAAGGGCATATTGTATTTAAGCCAGTCAAAAGCATATTTCCCATGCTTTGTTTTACCAATTATTTTTAGTGCAATAATAAACACGACGATGCCCGCGATACAATACAATGCCTGATTTTTCATAACTTCTGAAGTATTAATAACCCATTGCGTAATCATCGGCAATGGTTCACCTTGAAGCAGGTCATCAAAGATTTTTGTAAAGTTAGGGACAATAAAGATCATCAAACCACTGGTAACACCACCGGCAACGACCAGAACCACAATCGGATAGATCAATGCCGCTTTAACTTTCCCGGCGATTCTCGCGGAACTTTCCATAAATGACGCCAGACGATTGAGGATAGTTTCCATCGCGCCGGCGGCTTCGCCCGCGCGAATCATATTCAGGAACAATTTATCGAAAGTCTTCGGGTTTTTGGCTAGGGCTTCGGAGAAAGTCGCCCCTGTTTCAACGGCTTCGGCAGTTTCACCAAGAACCATTTTTACAATCGGGTCCCTGGACTGTCTTTCCAGCGTTTTAAGAGAACGAATCAAGGGCAGACCGGCATCAAGCAGGATAGCTAACTGGCGGGTAAAAAGAGTAAGCTGTTTACGTTTGATTACCGGAGTACCGATAGTTATATTCAGACCACTGCCGCCTTTTTTCTTTTTGCCTTTGGGCGCGTTTTTCTTGCTTGCGACTAGCTTTTCCCCTTTTGCGGGTTTTATCGATGTAGGATACAAGTTTTGTTTTTTCAACGCGCTCGCGGCCTGCTCTTCGGTGGGAGAATCAATCTTTCCTTTGCGTTCTTTGCCATCCGAATCCATTGCGACATATATAAATTGCGGCATTTTGCATTCTCCTTATGTTATTCTAGACTTGCCAGTTTTTCAATTATTGATTCCGGGTCTTGTGATTTAGTAATCAAATCGTTATAACTGATTAACTTCTTAATATACAGCTCAATTAAGTGCGAATCAAGTGTATTCATTCCATATTTAGCTCCCGTCTGCAATTCTGAGGAGATACGGAAGGTTTTATTATCACGAATTAGAGCTTGAATAGACGGGGTTGACACCATAATTTCAAAGGCGGCAACACGGCCTGGTTTATCTGCTCTGGCAAGTAATACCTGCGATATTACAGCAACCAGTGAAGTTGCCAGCTGTGTTCTGATCTGTCCCTGTTGTTCAGTCGGGAATGCGTCAATGATACGGTCAACCGTGCCGACCGCACTTGAAGTATGCAGTGTTCCGAAAACCAGATGTCCGGTTTCGGCAGCGGTAATGGCGGCTTCCATAGTCTCCAGATCCCGCATTTCACCCACGAGAATTACATCGGGGTCTTGTCGCAGCGCGCGTCTCAAAGCTTCACCGAAACCTGTTGTATCAACACCGATTTCACGTTGAATAACCATACTGCGTTTATTTTTATGATAAAATTCTATCGGGTCTTCAACCGTAATAATATGATGAGCCATCTCTTCATTGATAATATTAAGCATTGATGCCAGAGTTGTAGATTTTCCGCTAC